>NZ_AKJD01000058.1 GCF_000282515.1 Pseudomonas sp. GM80 | reverse complement strand
GGCGTTACCACGCAGAGCGTGGGAACGATCATCGCAATGATTCAATGGAGGCACAGGTAGGAGCTGCCGAAGGCTGCGATCTTTTGATCTTTCTTTTGATCCACCCGCGATATAGTGCCGCGCGGGTTTTGTTATGGAGACATCCCTTTGCGCATTGTTCTTTTATTCACCGCGTGGCTGTTGAGCTTCGGTGCCGTCGCGGCGCCAGGCGATATTGCGACGCTGGATCGCAGCACCTGGCCGGAGCAACTGACCAGCCCGACCCTGTTCGACGTCGCCTCGCGGGCGGAAATCCTCATGTTCGCCCGTGGCCTGCTCGGTACCGAATCGATGGACGAGGCCGCCCTGGCGAAGCGTCTGGGGTTGCGCACGGTCAATATCGATGCGGTCAACAGTCTGCGCCAACGCCTCTGGCAGCGCCTGTTGGCTAACTATAACTACGCCCAGCAAAGCTGCGATCAGGATGCCTCGTTCTGCTTCCTCGTCGAAGACCTGCCGACCCTGCGTGAGCAGGCCGCCAAGTTCGTGGTCAGCGATGACAGCTATTACACCAAGTGGGCCGAACCTAGCCGGATCTTTCATCTGCAGTATCTGGATGAGTTGATGCGCAAGGCTGCACTGTCGCCGCAGACCAGCAATGAATTCGATCATTTCGGCGACTACGAACGTAATGGTGACGAGATGCACGATCGGCTGTTTCTGCTGACGTTCGACAGCGCCGCCAATGCGCAACCGGATAATACTGGCTGGCTGGCCGAGTACCTGCGCAAGTCGAACCTGAGCGCTACGTTTTTCGTCTTGGGCAAGGATATTCAGGCGCGGTTGGCCGAGCGTTCGGTGAGCAGCCTGCAAGCAGCATTCTCGCAAATGTGCGTCGGCGTGCAGGGTTGGGAGTTCCGGTCCCACAGCCACTGGCAGGACTGGCAGGATTCGGTGCGGCGTAGCGCTGATCTGGTCAGGAACAAGTTGCCGGAAAACTACGTGCCGCTGTTCCGTCCGCCGGATGGCCAGCGCCGCAGTGACGCGCAAGACTTCTTCAACAGCCAGGGCCTGCAAGTGGCGCTGTGGGACATCGATGCCCAGGACGGCGCCGGCAGGCTCAAGGGCGCAGCGAGCGCGCAACGGGTGCTGACCTTGATGTTGTTGTGGCGCCACGGGGTGATCAATTTCAACGTCAAGCAGGACGCGGTGAAGACCTCGATGCCGTGGCTGCTGACGCAAACGGCGCAAAGCGGTATCGGTTGGGAAGACTGCCAGGACGCGTTTCGCTGAGAAACGGCAGAAGCCCGGAAACATTGGGCTTGGGGCGAATTTTTCAGAGGATTCGATGCAGGCGGACTTCCGACTCTAACGGTGTCGACGGAGTCCGCCAAGGGCTTTTCGTCACTTTGCAAAATAAACTTAAAAAAACCGTCAAAGTACTTTTTTATGTCATCGGTTTTGGAGTATTACGAAGACAGACCGCCGAAACCTGCAACACAGGTGGCGTCTTCCAAGACCCGTTTGTTTGCAGTCACTTGAATCTCCGCAGGTGAGATTTCGGCAGTCACTTCGAGGCGCAGCACCGCCCAGGTATTGCGTCTACTGGCTCTGACAAAGGTGACCGAGTATGGATGATCACGGACGTAGCCCTTCCTCCAACCAGCCAATCCTTTATGTACTCGATACCAACGTATTGATTCACGATCCAAACGCCCTGCTGAATTTTGAAGAACACCACGTCGCGATCCCGATGACCGTGCTTGAAGAGCTGGACAAGCTCAAGAGCGGGCATCACAGCGTGGCCGCTGAATGCCGTCAGGCCATCCGGCTGATCGACAAGACCCTGGGCGATGCGTCCCCGGAAGATGTCGAACTGGGTGTGCCGATCCAGCGCGGCAAGGGTGGGCCGAAGGGCTTGCTGTCAATTCTGATGAGCAAGCAGGCCGAATCGAACCTGATTCTGCCCGAGCACCTGAACGACAACAAAATCATCAACCAACTGATCGACCTGCACACCCGCGAGCCGAAAAAACCGGTGGTGCTGGTTACCAAAGACATCAACATGCGCCTCAAGGCGCGCGCCTGCGGTATCGCCTCCGAGGACTACAGCACCGACCAACTGGTCGACGACGTGTCGCTGCTGCCCAACGGCTACCACAACATGACCGGCTCCTTCTGGGACCGCGTGAGCAAGGTCGAAACCCGTCAGGACCACGGCCGCACCTGGCACCAGGTGCAACTGATCGACAACCTGCCGGCGGTACACATCAACGAATTCATCATTGATGAACAGGGCTTCGTCGGCTGGATCAAGGAGATTGAAGAAGACCGTTTGCTGATTCTCGACCTGCATCAGGAACCGTTGCTGCATCAGGAGGCGTGGGGGCTGAAACCGCGCGACATTTATCAAAGTCTGGCGCTGTACGCGCTGCTCGATCCGGACATTCATCTGGTCAACCTGTCGGGTGCGGCAGGTTCCGGTAAAACCATTCTGGCGCTGGCCGCTGCGATCGAGCAGACCATGGTCAGCAAGCGTTATCGTCGCATCATCGCCACCCGTAGCGTGCAGGGTCTGGATCAGGAGATCGGCTTCCTGCCCGGCACCGAAGCGGAAAAAATGGAGCCTTGGCTGGGCGCCATCACCGACAACCTCGAAGCCTTGCACATGGATGACGAAAACACCCATGGCAGCGTCGACTACATCCTCAGCAAAGTGCCGCTGCAGTTCAAATCACTCAACTACATTCGTGGTCGCAGCTTCCAGCAAAGCCTGATTCTGATCGACGAATGCCAGAACCTCACACCGCACCAGATGAAAACCATCATCACCCGTGCCGGCGCCGGTTCGAAAGTGGTGTGCCTGGGCAACCTCGCACAGATCGACACCCCTTACCTGTCCGCGACCAGCTCCGGGCTGACCTACCTGACCGAACGCTTCAAGGATTTCCCCAACGGTGTGCACATCACCCTGCAAGGGGTGCCTCGCTCGATCCTGGCCGAATACGCCGAAACCCATTTGTAACCCTTCACCCAAAACCGGGCGGCCGCAAAGCCGCCCGGTTTTTTTATGCCCAACACAAATCACATGTAGGAGCTGCCGAAGGCTGCGATCTTTTGATCTTGCTCTATACAAGCCAGATCAAAAGATCGTCCGATCGCGGCCCGAGCCTTCGGCAGCTCCTACATAAGGTGAGTGATATTCGTGGGTGCGGAAATTTGACCCGCAGGTTTACAATCCCCGCTCCTGATCAGGAGTAATCCCGTGCTGACTCATCTCGATTCCCAAGGTCGCGCCAACATGGTCGACGTCACCGAAAAAGCCGTGACGTTCCGTGAAGCGACGGCCCAAGCGCTGGTGCGCATGCTCCCCGAAACGCTGCAGATGATCGTCAGCGGCGGCCATCCCAAGGGCGACGTGTTCGCCGTGGCGCGCATCGCCGGCATTCAAGCGGCGAAGAAAACCAGTGATCTGATTCCCCTGTGCCACCCGCTGATGCTGACCGGCGTCAAAGTCGAACTCAGTGCCGAAGGCGAAGACAGCGTGCGCATCGTCGCCCGCTGCAAACTCTCCGGGCAGACCGGCGTCGAGATGGAAGCGCTGACTGCCGCCAGCGTCGCCGCCCTGACCATCTACGACATGTGCAAAGCCGTCGATCGCGGCATGACCATCGAAAGCGTGCGTCTGCTGGAGAAGGTCGGCGGCAAGAGTGGGCACTTTCAAGCGGAGCAGCCATGAACCTGACCGTGAGGTTTTTTGCCCGTTACCGTGAAGCGCTGGGCGTGGATTCGCTGAAGGTTGAAGGTGATTTCGCCACCGTCGATGACGTGCGCGCACTGCTGGCAACGCGTGATGGCGCTGAAGTATTGAGCGAACAGAACCTGATGTGCGCACGTAACGAAGACCTATGTCAGCTCGACGAGCCGGTGGTCGATGGCGACGAAGTGGCGTTTTTCCCCACCGTGACCGGAGGCTGAGCCATGGCGATTCGTGTGCAGGCCACGCCGTTCGATCCGGGCGCTGAAGTCAACGCGATGCACGCGGCCAATGTCGGCGTCGGCGCGGTGGTGAGTTTTGTCGGCTACGTGCGCGACTTCAACGATGGGCTGGATGTCGCGGGAATGTTCCTCGAACACTATCCGGGCATGACCGAAAAAGCCCTCGGCAAAATCGCCATCGAAGCCGAGCAGCGCTGGCCGCTGTTGAAACTGGAAGTGCTGCACCGCATCGGCGCGCTCGAACCGGGTGAACCAATCGTTTTTGTCGGCGCCGCCAGTGCGCATCGCCAGGCCGCATTCGATGCCTGCGCCTTCGTCATGGACTACCTGAAAACCCGTGCACCGTTCTGGAAGAAAGAAAACACCAGCGACGGGCCGCGTTGGGTTGAGGGGCGCGACAGTGATCATGCCGCGGCGGATCGCTGGAACAAGTAAGTCCTCTAGCGCCTTCAAATCCGCCATCGCTGGCAAGCCAGCTCCCACAGGATCTTTGGTGTACACAAAATCTGTGTACGACTCGATCACTGTGGGAGCTGGCTTGCCAGCGATGGGGCCCTCTGCAACACCCAAAATCTCTCTTTTCTTTAATTGACGATATGTACCTGCGAGTCCAATATGGATTTATAAGTACAAAAAAGCATCCCCTCCGTTTCAGCTCTTTCTTGCCAAACCAACAACAACTTCCGCGAGAGAACGAACATGAAGAAACTCCCCCTCATCACCGGTCTGGCCCTGAGCCTGTTGTCCTGCGCCAGCGTGTTCGCCGCCGAGCAAACCCTGCGCATTGGCATTGAAGCCGCCTACCCACCGTTCGCCTCAAAAACCGACAAGGGCGAAATTGTCGGTTTCGACTACGACATCGGCAACGCCCTGTGCGCACAGATGAAGGTCAAGTGCGTGTGGGTCGAAGGTGAGTTTGACGGTCTGATTCCTTCGTTGAAAGTGAAGAAGATCGACATGGCGCTGTCGTCGATGACCATCAACGAAGACCGCAAGAAGTCGGTGGATTTCACCCACAAGTACTACTTCACTTCGTCGCGCCTGGTGATGAAGGAAGGCGCCAGCGTTGATGATCAGTACGCCAGCCTCAAGGGCAAGAACGTCGGCGTGCAGCGCGCGACCACCACCGATCGTTACGCCACCGAGGTGTTCGAGCCGAAGGGCATCAACGTCAAGCGCTACAGCAACAACGAAGAGATCTACATGGACCTGGCGGCGGGGCGGCTCGATGCGATCTTTGCCGACACCATTCCGTTGAATGACTTTTTGTCGATGCCGCGCGGCAAGGGCTATGCGTTTGTCGGGCCTGAGTTGAAGGATCCGAAGTACGTCGGCGAGGGCGCGGGGATTGCGGTGCGCAAGGGCAATACTGAATTGGTCAGCCAGTTGAATGGCGCGATTGATGGTATTCGTGCGAGTGGCGAGTACCAGAAGATTTCCGAGAAGTATTTCAAGTCCGACATTTACGGCGACTGATAGTCCGTCATCGCTGGCAAGCCAGCTCCCACAGTGATTGAGTCGTACACAGATGTTGTGTGCAACAAAAAAACTGTGGGAGCTGGCTTGCCAGCGATGGGGCCGGTTCAATCACCGCAAATCTCTAGCCCTTCATTTCCTTCAGGTGTTTGTACACCGTCGCCCGCCCCATGTTCAGCACATTGGCCACATAGTTCGAGGCACTCTTGCCCTTGAACGCGCCCTCGGCGTGCAGCGCCAGCACCAGTTCACGCTTGTGATCACGGGTCAGCACTTTCAAGCTCAACTGCCGCTCGCGCAGCCAGGCGTGGAGGAAGGTGTTGATGCGTTCCTGCCAGTCATCGCGAAACAGTGAATCCGGTTGCGGGATCAGTTTGCTCGGCGACAGGAACAGGTCCAGCGCCGCCTTGGCATTCTCGAACAGCGAAATATTCAGATTGATGCACAGCACCGCCAGCGGCAGACCGTCGCTGTCGCGCAGGACGCTGCTCAGGCTGCGAATCTTCTGACCGTCCCAATTGAGCTTTTCGTACGGGCCAATGTTCCTGTCGCTGACATCCTCGCTGAGCATGTCTTCCAGCGACGAGTCGTCGCCGATCTCGCGTTTCGACAGGTTGTTGGCGATGTAGTCGACCTTCTGCGTGCGCAGGTCGTGCAGCACCACTTCGGCGTGGGGAAAAAACAGCGTGGCGATGGCGTCGGCGATGGCGCGGAAGTTATCCAGCGCTGGATCGAATTCGGGGGCGGTCATGACAGTGGAGCTCCAGGCAGCGTCAGCGCCCCCGTGATCAGGGGGCGCTGGGAGTGTGCCGCAATCCGTTGGGCGCGTCATCCGGGGGGACGCTCAGGCGAGGCGGGCGGGGGAGAGCATGGCGCTGCTCAGGCCGAAGTTGCGCAAATGCTCGGGCAAAGGCTCGCCGCGCACCAGTGCAGCGCTGGCCTGGCCCATCGCCGGCGATGTCTGGATGCCGTAGCCGCCCTGCGCCGCGACCCAGAACAGCCCGGGCACCTGTTGATCAAAACCGCTGAGCAAGTCGCCGTCGGCAACGAAACTGCGCAGCCCGGCCCACGTGCGGGTCGGACGGCGGATGGTCAGCGTGGTCGCTTCTTCGATCTGGTAAATGCCCATGGCGATGTCCAGTTCTTCCGGTTGCACATCGTGGGGCTCGACCGGATCGGCGTTGGCCGGCGAACCGAGGAACATGCCGGCATCGGGCTTCATATAGAAGGACTCGTCGAGACTGACCAGCATCGGCCAGTGATGAATGTCGACGCCTTCGGGGCCGGCGAAGATGAACGCGGCACGGCGTTTCGGTTGCAGGCCCAGCGGCCTGGCGCCGGCCAGTGCGCCGATCTTGTCAGCCCAGGCGCCGGCGGCGTTGATGATCACGGGGGCGCTGAAGGTCTGGCCATTGGTTTGTAGGTGCCAGAGCCCGTCAGCATCACGGCTGAGGCCAAGCACTTCGCAATCGGTATGGACTTCGCCGTTGTTGCGTCGGATGCCGCGCAGGTAGCCCTGATGCAGGGCGTCGGTGTCGATGTCGCTGGCGCTCGGATCGTAGATCGCGCCGTGGACTTTTTCCCGGCGCAGGATCGGCAGGCGCGCGCAGGCTTCGTCGGCAGTGAGCAACTGCATCTCAGGGACTGTGGCTTTGGCGCTGAGGTATTGGTTGTTGAGTTCGGCGGGGTCACCGGTGAAGTCGACGGTCATTTCGCCGCGTGGGGTCAGCAGCGGATGTTCGCAGAAACCGGCCGGTGGATGATCGAAAAACTCACGGCTGGCCTGGGTCAGTGCGCGCACTTGCGGTGTGCCGTAGGCGGCGGTAAACAGCGCAGCAGAACGCCCGGTGGAGTGATAGGCCGGGTGCGATTCACGTTCGAGCACGATGACTTTGCCGTGCGGCGACAGCCAGAAACCGGTGGAAGCGCCGGCAATCCCGCCGCCGATGATGATGAAATCTGCCTGGCTCATGAAAAACTCCAACGCTATCAAGGTTCTCCGGGAATCCGCCTGCGGCAGCTCCTACAGTGGTCAGTTGTTGAGGTGGTAGAGCGCATTGGCGAGGGCGATGTCTTCCAGGCCCAGGCCGATTGAGCGGAAAAACACGTGACGATCGTAATCCGGGCGCTGCACTTTCTCGCTGAGCAGGTCGGCGAGGTCGCCGACGATCAAATCCTTGCTCCAGCCATGTTGTTCAGCAGCAATCAGCATTTCACCCGCCGAACCCGGCGTGGTCAGACGATAGTCGCAGAACACTTGCATCTCGTTGAGGCGCTGCGGTGGTACTTCGTGGGCGCGCGGGGCGTTGGTGCTGATCGAGGTAATCAGCGCCGGTTTACTCAGCTCAGCCGGATCAATCACCGGCCCGGCTGACGAGGTGCAGAGCATGATCACGTCAGCCTCGGCGAGGGCGGCTTCCCGGCTGTCGACGATCTTCAGATTGGGCGTGATGGCTTTCAACAGGGCCTGGGTCTGCGCGTCGGCGGACAGGCTTGGCGAATACAGGCTGATGCTCTGCCAGTCGCGCAGCGACTTCACGTAATGCAGATGCGCCTGCGCAACCTTGCCGCTGCCGATGATCGCCAGTCGCGTGGCATTCAACGGCGCGAGGGCGTCAACTGCCACGGCAGTGGTCGCGGCGGTGCGTGCGGTGGTCAATTCACCGGCATCGCAGAGCAGCAGCGGTTGACCGGTTTTCATCGACATCAACAGCGTCCACGCCGTCACCAATGGGCCTTGCTCGCGAACGATGTAGGGCGAAGTCTTCATGCCGTACACGCCGTCTTCAGCCAGTACACCCAGATAGTTGATGAAGTCACCGGCACCCTGCGGGAATTCGACCAGTTGCTGCGCCGGTTGTACGGCGCTACCCGCCGCAAGGTCGCGAAACAGCTTGCGCAGGATCTGCGGCACATCGAGACGCGCCAACAACTCGCAGGCCTGATGCTGGTCGATCACGTAGGGCGTACTGGACATGTAGGGCTCCGGAATCCGAATGTAAACTTATTAGTCTATTATGGACTTTTAGTATTCTCTCGCAAGCATCCGATCAAATCCCGGGCGAAAAAAAAGCGCAGTCCGTTGCCGGCTGCGCTTTTCTATTAAACGTCGCTTACTGCGGACGCTTGCGCTCGACCGCACGCAACAGATGCGTCGGTGGCGTTTCACAACTGATCTTGCGACCGAGCTTCTCTTCGATGGACGGCAACTGATAAGAGTCGTCTTCCCCGGCGAAGCTGATCGACACGCCATCAGCGCCCGCGCGACCGGTACGGCCGATGCGGTGCACGTAGTCGTCCGGCACTTCCGGCAGGGTGAAGTTGATCACGTGGCTGATACCGTCGATGTGGATGCCGCGACCGGCGACATCGGTGGCGACCAGTACGCGGATCTTGCCTTCGCGGAAACCTTCCAGGGTCTTGATGCGTTTGTGTTGCGGCACATCGCCCGACAATTGCGCAGCGTTCACACCGTCGCGCACCAGGCGCTCTTCGATGCGGCGGACTTCGTCCTTGCGGTTGGCGAAGACCATCACCCGCTCCCAGCCATTATCGTTGACCAGGTTGTAGAGCAGTTTGTACTTGTCGGCACCGGCCACGGCGTAGATGTGTTGCTCGACGTTTTCGCTGGCGACGTTGGTGACTTCGATTTCGACGATCGACGGATCGGTCGTCCATTGCTTGGCGAGGTTCATCACGTCTTCGGTGAAGGTCGCGGAGAACAGCAAGGTCTGACGCTCGGACTTCGGCGGGGTCTGGCGAATGATCTGGCGTACCTGCGGGATGAAGCCCATGTCGAGCATGCGGTCGGCTTCGTCCAGCACCATCACTTCGACCATGTCCAGGTGCACATCGCCGCGCTGGTTGAAGTCGAGCAGACGGCCCGGAGTGGCGACGAGAATGTCGCAGTGGCGCGCTTCGAGGTGCTTGAGCTGCTTGTCGAAGTCCATGCCGCCGACGAACGTCATGACGTTGAGGCCGGTGTACTTGGTCAGATCGGCAGCATCTTTGGCGATCTGCACCACCAGCTCACGGGTTGGCGCGATGATCAGCGCACGGGGTTCGCCCATGTAGCGCTCTTTCGGCGGCGGCGTCTGCAGCAGCTGGGTAATGATCGAGATCAGGAACGCGGCGGTTTTGCCGGTACCGGTCTGCGCGCGGCCAATGGCGTCTTTGCCGGCGAGGGTGAAACCCAGCACCTGCGCCTGAATCGGCGTGCAATAAGGAAAGCCCAGATCCTGGATGGCGTGCATCAGCTCTGGAGACAGCTTGAAATCGTGGAAGCGGGTTTTGCCTTCCTGTGGTTCGACAACGAAATCTTCGAGTTTCCACGGAATGACCGGCGCCTTGGGCTTCGGTTCGCGGCGTGGCTTGGCCGGTTTCGGCGCTTCGCTGCTGGCGGGTTCGGCGGCGATGGGCGCGGCCGGTGCAGGTTGCGGGTCTGGCTTCGGTGCCGCTATGGGAGCGGGGCGGTCGGCCTGTGGGGCATCGGTGCGATGACCGGGGGCGTGCGACGGCGCACTGGGAACTGGCGCGAGCTGCTCAGCCTCGCTTTTACCGAACATTTTCTTGAGTGCTTCGAGCACGGTCATCTCATCAATTGGTTAAGGAATGTACGCCGGCCAGTGTAATGCAAGAATCGGGCGCGGCGTAGTGGGATGATCAAAGGGCAGGAATTGACCGGAAAATCAGCGCAGACGCTCGCTCAGCCAGACGCCGATATCGCGAATTTCCTCGGGTAACACTTCGTGCTCCATTGGGTATTCCTGCCATGTCACGGTGACACCATGGTGCTTTAAATACTCGTAAGCGCTGCGGCCCATCGAGTTCTGCACCACGTTATCGAACTGCCCGTGCAGACAAAGCACCGGAATTCGTTGCTGACTGGCGGACAATTCCAGTTCATCACTAAATGTCGGCGCATAAGTCGACAACGCCAAAACACCCCCCAACGGCCCCTGCCATTTCAGAAAAGCGCTGTGCAAGACCACTGCGCCGCCCTGGGAAAAACCGGCGAGGAAAATTCGCGAGGCGTCTATTCCGCTGGCGCGCTGCTCTTCGATCAATTCGATGATGCGATCGGCGGACGCTTCCAGCTCATCGCGGTCGATGGCGCGGGCCGGGCTCATGGCCTTGATGTCGTACCAGCTCGGCATGGCGTAGCCGCCGTTAATTGTCACTGGGCGTGTCGGCGCCTGCGGCAGCACAAAACGTGTGCTCAGCAGACTTTCCTGCAGCGCTTCGGCGACCGGCAGGAAGTCATAGCGGTCGGCGCCGAGGCCGTGCAGCCAGATCACGCAGGCGTCTGCGGGCTTAACAGGCTGAAGAATCAAGGGCTCGGTCATGGCTGCTCCAAATATGTGCGGGCGCTCTCATTAAGTGCGTGATTCGAGTGCGCGTCCGGTTGATCCGTTAAGAAGATGTCGCAAGGTTACAAGTTTTGCTATTGACCTGTCGCTCAAACGCTTCAGCGATCGGTGTGGTACGGGCTTTGCTATGGCTTCCAGCGTGCAACCGATCCCGCGCCTGGCGGTAACACTATCAGTGTACCCCTCGGGACGGGATGCAAAGAATCCGGTGATGGATGTTCGCCAATGGCCGCAACGGGCTTAGCGAACGTGAAAGGGCTACCGCCCGTTCGGCCGATTGGTGAGAAGTGAGTTGTCCATGATGTGGATTGTCTCCTACTAGACTCATAGCGAAAGTCTTACGTCGGTTGACCCCAAAAAAAGCCAACACGGGTCAACAACGCCTCAAAAGGGTGCGACTGGACTCAAGCTCCGACACAACAAGAGCAAAACTGGAGGTTTGAATGAAGATGTTGAAATCCACCCTGGCCATCGTGACTGCAGCAACAGTACTCGGTGTCAGCGGGTTCGCTCAGGCGGGTGCAACCCTGGATGCAGTGCAGAAGAAAGGTTTCGTGCAGTGTGGCGTGAGCGACGGTCTGCCGGGCTTCTCGGTACCGGACGCGACCGGCAAGATCCTCGGGATCGACGCTGACGTTTGCCGTGCTGTGGCCGCTGCCGTATTCGGCGACGCGACCAAGGTCAAGTTCAGCCAGTTGAACGCCAAGGAGCGCTTCACCGCGCTGCAATCGGGCGAGATCGACATCCTCTCGCGCAACACCACCATGACCAGTTCGCGCGACGCGGGCATGGGCCTGAAATTCCCGGGCTTCATTACCTACTACGACGGCATCGGCTTCCTGGTGAACAACAAGCTCGGCGTGAAAAGTGCCAAAGAGCTGGACGGTGCAACCATCTGCATCCAGGCCGGTACTACTACCGAGCTGAACGTTTCCGACTACTTCCGTGGCAACGGTCTGAAATACACCCCGATCACTTTCGACACCTCCGATGAAAGCGCCAAGTCGCTGGAATCCGGTCGTTGCGACGTGCTGACCTCGGACAAGTCCCAACTGTTCGCCCAGCGCAGCAAGCTGGCCTCGCCAAAAGACTACGTGGTACTGCCGGAAACCATTTCCAAAGAACCACTGGGCCCGGTCGTACGTAATGGCGACGACGAGTGGCTGGCGATCGTGCGTTGGGTTGGCTACGCGCTGCTCAACACCGAAGAAGCCGGCATCACGTCGAAAAACGTCGAAGCCGAAGCCAAGTCGACCAAGAACCCGGACGTCGCCCGTATGCTCGGCGCTGACGGCGAATACGGCAAAGACCTGAAACTGCCGAAAGACTGGGTTGTGCAGATCGTCAAACAAGTCGGCAACTACGGCGAAATCTTCGAGAAAAACCTCGGCAAGAGCACTCCTCTGGAAATCGACCGTGGCTTGAACGCCCTGTGGAACAACGGCGGCATTCAGTACGCACCACCAGTGCGCTAATGGTTCTATCGCCCGGCGGGCCAACCGCCGGGTGATGTTCTGTTCCATTTCTTGCGGGGCACTTCATGCAAAATTCAATCGGCGCACCAAAGCAGAGGCTTAGCCTCAGCGATCCACGAGTGCGTGCGTGGTTATTCCAGATCATCACCATTGTGGCGGTGGTCTCGCTGGGCTGGTTTCTGTTCGACAACACGCAAACCAACCTGCAGCACCGGGGCATTACCTCCGGTTTCGACTTTCTGGAGCGCAGTGCCGGGTTCGGCATCGCTCAACACCTGATCGATTACACCGAAGCGGACAGTTATGCCCGCGTCTTCGTTATCGGTTTGCTCAACACCTTGTTGGTGACAGTGATCGGCGTGATTCTGGCGACGATTCTCGGCTTCATCATCGGTGTGGCGCGGCTGTCGCAGAACTGGATCATCAGCAAACTGGCGACGGTGTATGTGGAAGTTTTCCGCAACATTCCGCCGCTGCTGCAAATCCTGTTCTGGTACTTCGCGGTATTCCTGACCATGCCGGGGCCGCGCAACAGCCATAACTTCGGCGACACCTTCTTCGTCAGCAGCCGGGGCCTGAACATGCCGGCCGCCCTGGCTGCCGACGGTTTCTGGGCGTTCGTGGTCAGCATCGTGGTGGCGATCATCGGCATCGTGCTGATGTGCCGCTGGGCCAACAAGCGCTTCGAAGCGACCGGCGTGCCGTTCCACAAGTTCTGGGTGGGCCTGGCGATTCTGCTGGTGATCCCGACCTTGTGCGCACTGACTTTCGGTGCTCCGCTGCACTGGGAAATGCCCGAGCTCAAAGGTTTCAACTTTGTTGGCGGCTGGGTGCTGATCCCGGAACTGCTCGCGCTGACCCTGGCCCTGACCGTGTACACCGCGGCGTTTATCGCTGAGATCGTGCGCTCCGGCATCAAGTCGGTCAGCCACGGCCAGACCGAAGCGGCACGTTCGCTCGGCCTGCGCAACGGCCCGACCCTGCGTAAGGTGATCATCCCGCAAGCCCTGCGCGTGATCATTCCGCCGCTGACCAGCCAATACCTCAACCTGGCGAAAAACTCTTCGCTGGCGGCCGGTATCGGTTATCCGGAAATGGTTTCGCTGTTCGCCGGCACCGTGCTCAACCAGACCGGTCAGGCGATCGAGGTGATTGCCATCACCATGAGCGTGTACCTGGCGATCAGTATCAGCATTTCCCTGCTGATGAACTGGTACAACAAGCGCATTGCGCTGATCGAGCGGTAAGGAAAAGCGCATGAGTACTCATACTTTCAAACCCGACATGCCCCCACCGAACAGCAGCATCGGCGTGGTGGCGTGGATGCGCGCGAACATGTTCTCCAGCTGGCTCAACACCCTGCTGACGCTGTTTGCGTTCTACCTGATCTACCTCGTCGTGCCACCGATTCTCAGTTGGGCAATCATTGATGCCAACTGGGTCGGCACCACCCGCGCCGACTGCACCAAGGACGGCGCCTGCTGGGTGTTCATTCAGCAGCGTTTCGGCCAGTTCATGTACGGCTATTACCCGGCTGAATGGCGCTGGCGCGTCGACCTGACCGTGTGGCTGGCGGTGATCGGCGTGGCGCCACTGTTCATCTCGCGCTTCCCGCGTAAAGCGGTGTACGGGCTGAGCTTCCTGGTGATCTACCCGATTGTTGCCTGGTGCCTTCTGCACGGCGGCGTGTTCGGCCTGCCACAGGTGGCGACCAGCCAATGGGGCGGCCTGATGCTTACCCTGGTAATCGCCACCGTCGGTATCGCCGGCGCCTTGCCGCTGGGAATCGTGCTGGCACTGGGTCGACGCTCGAACATGCCGGCGATTCGGGTGGTCTGCGTGACCTTCATCGAATTCTGGCGCGGCGTGCCGTTGATCACCGTGCTGTTCATGTCCTCGGTGATGCTGCCGCTGTTCCTGCCCGAAGGCATGAACTTCGACAAGCTGCTGCGGGCGTTGAT
The DNA here is from genome assembly GCF_000282515.1 of Pseudomonas sp. GM80. GTDB lineage: Bacteria > Pseudomonadota > Gammaproteobacteria > Pseudomonadales > Pseudomonadaceae > Aquipseudomonas. The sequence goes on along the minus strand of NZ_AKJD01000058.1, from coordinate 2,317 downwards.
CGGGGTGATTCTGTTCCAGTCGGCCTACGTCGCCGAAGTGGTGCGCGGCGGTCTGCAAGCGATTCCCAAAGGTCAATATGAAGCCGCTGCTGCGATGGGCCTCGGTTACTGGCGTTCGATGGGCCTGGTGATTCTGCCGCAAGCCCTGAAGCTGGTGATCCCCGGCATCGTCAACACCTTCATTGCGCTGTTCAAGGACACCAGTCTGGTGATCATCATCGGCCTGTTTGACCTGCTCAACAGCGTCAAGCAAGCCGCTGCCGATCCGAAATGGCTGGGCATGGCCACCGAAGGCTACGTGTTCGCCGCCCTGGTGTTCTGGATTTTCTGTTTTGGTATGTCGCGCTATTCCATGCATCTGGAACGCAAGCTCGACACTGGCCACAAGCGTTAGGAGTTCTCTGTAAATGAGCGAAGCAATCAAAAAGCCAGTGGGCCCTGAAGGCATTATTCAGATGCAGGGCGTCAACAAGTGGTACGGCCAGTTCCACGTGCTGAAAGACATCAACCTCAACGTCAAACAAGGCGAGCGTATCGTCCTGTGCGGCCCGTCGGGTTCCGGTAAATCGACGACGATTCGTTGCCTCAATCGTCTGGAAGAACACCAGCAGGGCCGCATCGTCGTCGACGGCGTGGAACTGACCAACGACCTCAAGCAGATCGAAGCGATCCGCCGCGAAGTCGGCATGGTGTTCCAGCACTTCAACCTGTTCCCGCACCTGACCATTTTGCAGAACTGCACCCTGGCGCCGATGTGGGTACGCAAGATGCCCAAGCGCAAGGCCGAGGAAATCGCCATGCATTACCTGGAGCGCGTACGCATTCCGGAGCAGGCGCATAAATTCCCGGGGCAACTGTCCGGCGGTCAGCAGCAGCGTGTAGCGATTGCCCGCGCACTGTGCATGAAACCGAAAATCATGCTGTTCGATGAACCGACTTCAGCGCTCGATCCGGAGATGGTGAAAGAGGTGCTCGACACCATGATCGGCTTGGCTGAAGACGGCATGACCATGCTCTGCGTGACTCACGAAATGGGCTTCGCCCGTACCGTGGCCAATCGCGTGATCTTCATGGACAAGGGCGAAATCGTTGAGCAAGCGGCGCCGAATGACTTCTTCGATAATCCGCAGAATGAGCGGACGAAGTTGTTCTTGAGTCAGATTTTGCATTGATCTGACCCAGCCTGCGAAATAAACCCGGACCTGTTCCGGGTTTTTTTTTGCCCCGCTCCCCTGTAGGAGCTGCCGCAGGCTGCGATCTTTTGATCTGGTTTTTAAAATCCAAGTCAAAAGATCGTCCGATCGCGGCCCGAACCTGCGGCGGCTCCTACAGGGTTGTGTGGGCGGCCCTTCCTGACTAACATGTCAGAAAATTCATCCTATGATTGGATGAAAGGGCGAATCCTATGTCAGACATTTTTCCACTCATCAAGCGATCCTTGGTCGATCAGGCCCTGGATCAGCTCCGTCAGCGCATCAACAGCGGTGCCTGGGAGGTTGGCGAGCGTTTACCCACCGAACCCGAGCTGTGCGCCGAGCTCGGCATCAGCCGCAACACGGTGCGTGAAGCCATGCGCGTGCTGGCGTTTTCCGGGTTGATCGAGATCCGCCAAGGCGACGGCAGTTACCTGCGCGCGTTGGTCGACCCGCTCGATACGCTGAAAGCGTTGTCGCGCTGCTCGCTGGAGCAGGCACGGGAAACCCGGCACATCCTTGAAGTCGAGGCCATTGGCCTGGCGGCGTTGCGGCGTACCGACGAAGACCTTGTCGCATTGCGCGAAGCATTGGGCACCAGCGGCTGTCACTACCACGGCGACCTCGACACCTTCATCGCCTGCGATCTGGTTTTCCACCGCCGCTTGGTCGACGCCGCGCACAACCCGGCCCTCAGCGAGCTGTACGGCTATTTCTCCAGCATCGTCGGCGCGCAGTTGCGCCAGACCCTGAACATCGTCCCGCGCCGTCAGGAAGTGTTCGACCTGCACATCGAGTTGCTCGATGCGGTCGAACAACGCGACCCGGAGCGGGCCAAAGCCTTGTCGAGGCAGTTGATCAATGAACCTTGAAACCGAGAAATCCATGTCCCGCAGTGAGATATCCACAACCCCGAAACGCACGGCTGAGCTTGAAGAGCTGCTGATCGACGCCGAGGCCGATGACGAGCAAGTGCAACAAAGCCATCCGCTGGTCCGCCGCCCGTGGCTGTTGTTGCTGGGGCTGATTCTGGTCGCGTTGAATCTGCGACCGGCGCTGTCGAGCATGGCGCCGTTGCTCAGCGATGTGTCGAAAAGCCTCGGCTTGTCGGCGGCGCAAGCCGG
>NZ_AKJD01000057.1 GCF_000282515.1 Pseudomonas sp. GM80 | reverse complement strand
TGTTGTTGATGGCGACGATGATCGCGTCTTCCAGTTTGGTGGTGTAGTAGTGTTCTTGAGTACCTTGAGCCGAAGTACGGAACCACTGGATAACGATTTCGCTCATGCGCTCGCCGGAAGTCAGAGCGGCTTGCAGCAGAGGCGAAGCCTTGTCGTAGACCTTGGTGATCACAACTGGCTTGTGAACGCGCTGACCGGTTGGCTGACCGGATTGCGGGTCACGCGGGATGATCACGTCGTGGCTGAAAGCCTGAACCATGACCTGGTCTTCGTGGCCTTCCTGGTAGGTGTTGCCAACGGAGTCAGCGGTGAATGCGCCTGCAGTGATCAGGCCTTGTTTTTCGCCGGTAACCGACATGTACGCTGGTGTAGCCATGGGTGTGCTCCTTGCTGAAAAATTTGAGAGTGCCCGGAGGCGATATCGCCCGATGGGTGGCCGACTGCCATCAAAGACCGTGCCAGGTTTTTCGAAGTGCCCGGGAACCGGGACCGAGAACGGCATGGATTGTCACTCAGCTCGTTTTTCACCTAGATAAAGGGAGGAAAGTGCGCAAAAAGTTGCGCAGTACTGCGCAACTTTTTGCGCACTTGGCTACAGACCTCGTGGCATATGGGCTGTAGCGATTTTAAAGGCAAAATATTATGACCATGTGCGCAACTTCTTGCGCACTTTCAAAAAAGGTCAATCAACACATCAATGACTGATTTTTTCATAGCACTAAGTCAACACAGCATTTTTAGATGGACAAACATTAGAAGCAGACCTTTGCACAAACCATAACAAACCGTAAGCCAATGGCTATCCTCAACAGTCCTACAATTCAAAGCCAAAATCGTCACTTGAGACTTGGGCCATTTCATTGAGCCGCTGGCGCAATGCAGCGGTCAGCTGCCGCTCCACCTCCCATGGATCAGACAGAGCAGCGAGCTGTGGTGCCAATTGCGGCGACAGGCTCATCAACGAATGATTGAGCGAACGTGCCGTTTCAAAAGCGGCTTTTTGCACAAAGCTGATCTCGACCAGCTCTCCCTGCGCCTTGCGAAATTCCATTTCTGCCATGCGCGCCAGGTAATGCTCACGATGCGCTCGTGCTTTCTGAAAGTCTGGAGTCTGCCCATGAGCAGGATCAGCGGGCGGCGGCGCAGCCATGTTAGTCGGCTCGGATTGAGCTGCAACGTGACTGTACACATCACGCTGAAGCCGCTCCTGTTGGTGGCGAGCAGCGACGGCAGCCTTGCTGGGATCGGCGGTATCGCGGATCAACGCTTCGGTGGCTAGCACGTCGACTTGTTTGCCATTTGGAGACAAGACCAGTCGACCATTTTCCTTAAGCCAAGTGATGTAGCTCGGTGATCGGCCAATGTGTGCGGCGAAGGCGCTTTTGGACAAGTAAGTGGTTGCGCTCATAAGCCCTCCTTTTCAGCGGCTTTTCAATGAATCCTTTCAAGATTTCAATGATTGAAATTTCAGTAAGCTGGCGGGGCTCCCACTAACACGATCCCGCGGGTTTCCGACCCCGTGTCCTTTGGAAATCCCCAGGGTCCCCGGCGGGTTTCTGCCCGGTCCGGTCGGTCGACTGCCATGCCCCGCCCCATTCCCTTTGGAAAGACGGACATCCCTGCGAAGGTTTCAGCTAGAGAGATTCCGCGAGTTCGCTAACCCGTGTAGGGGGCGGCCCTCGGGGAGGACCCGTGAAATCTGCACCCTACCCGGCCTGCCCGGCTCATGCCTTCGGCTCGGCCTCGCTCAGGTCCAGCCGCTTGGCCACCCAGCGTTCGTACAAGCCGATGGCAACATCGGCGCCGGCCATCGCGGTCAGGCAACCCAGGGCGCCCGCTGTCCAGATCGACAGGCCCGCGCCAAACAACAACATCATCGCTGAAACGCCGCAGACGATGCAGGCACCAGATCTAAGTGCGAGGCGCCGCAGTAACGCCCAGCCCCGCGCCCCATCCTTGTCAGCGCGCCACATCTCGCCGGACACGCCGCCAACCAATGACAGGGCAATCACCAACCAGATCGGCATCTCTGCCAGCGCCTGTTGCTCGTTCGTCATTGCCCTGCCCCTTAAGCAAAAAGACCCGGCGCAATGGCCGGGTCAGGTGGTGGGTGGCCTGCCGCGCTTGGCGGTCGCACCCATCGAAGATGGCCCCTTTTTACAGCTCGATTCTGGTGGCAGCAAGACCGTGTTAATGCCATCCGGTGAATGTGTGGCTTACGTCCGGTGAACGGCTGGCGAATGTCGGTGAATATCTCAACCCGGCTGGCTTTTGCTTCTGTTGTTTCGGTGGCGTCCCATGCGTCCCACCTCTCCAAAACAAGGTGGGACGTCTGAAAGCCCCGTAGATTGGGGCTTTGCCCCACCGTCCTACTTTTATCTCTCTTTTCTCGTGTATAGAAAGAAATTTAAAAAGCACGCGTGCGCGTAAACGCGCGTACCTGTACCCGCTACGCACACACGGGCGGGAGGCATGAAAAAGGTGGGACGGTGGGACAGCCCAACAACGACGCGGCCTGCGCCCGTCTCACCACTGTAAAAAGCAGTGGGACGGAGGCAGGCCGGTGGGACGGCGTGAGCCAGAGGGATGCCCACGATCAAGCCGCTTCCCCCAGGAGGAAGTGCTCGACCACGATGTGGGCGTCATGCAGGCGCTGGTAGTAGAGATTGCGGGTGCAACCACTGTTCGCAAGGCGTGCAGCCAGAGGCGCATCGGGCTGGAAGTAATGCACCTTGACCACCGTCATCAACTCGGGATCGAGACGTTTCTTGACGATGCGCTCAATGTCCAGAGAGGCTTCCAGCGGCACCCTGCTCCCACGCCTGCCGCGCACCAGCTGACCACCGCTGTCCATCATCATGGCGACCATGTTGCCGCCCGAGTAACCGGCGGCGACCTCATCGCTGTGCAGCTCCTGCGCCCATTGCTTGAGGGCCATATCGATCGCCTTAATCATCGAAGCACGGCTCCTCAAACGCAGGTTGTTCCAGCGCAGGCGCCCTGCCCCAACCCTCAGGTTTCTTGTACGCCCAAGGCCGCTGGCCGCTCTTGCTCAAGGCACCCAAACGGAACCGTCGCCACCCCAGTCGATGCAGAATCGCACCCACGCGCATCTGCTCCGGTTTGCCCCAATGACCCGGATCGAGTTTGAGCGCCTGACTCATCACCTCGCTGCCGGTGGTGGTCTCGCCGATCTGCGACTCTTCGAGCCAGGTCAGGATGGGCGTTTCCCATTCGTCCACCACAAAGCGTTCGTCCTGTTCCTCGCTGAACATTGGCGCTTCCTCTCGCGTTACCCACCACAGGTCGCCGGCCTCAAAGCAGAACATGGCTTCGGCCCACAACTGGTCGCGGATCTCGCGCAGCAACGCCACGTCGACCTTGGTACAAGCCACCGGCCAATACCGGCGGTTGCCAGTGGCGTCCTTGAGGTACTCGTCCTGGTTGGTGGTACCGACGAACACACACTGGCGTGGCACGTCCAGCGTTCTGCGGCCATAGCTTTCGCGGTAGGTGTCGGTGGACGCCGAAAAGAACTGCTTGGCCTTGGTGCTCTCGGCCTTGTTGAAGCTGTCCAGCTCGCCGAGCTCGACAATCCACTTGCCGCGAATCGCCTGAAAGCCGTCCTTGTCACCGAGGGCGAAAGGCGTATCCATAAACCACTCACCGCCGAGCACGCTCATCGCGGTCGACTTACCGGCGCCTTGTACGCCTTCGAGGATCATCACCGAGTCGGCCTTGCAGCCCGGCTTCATCACCCGCGCCACGGCGGAGATCATCCAGCGCTTGCCGACCTTGGAGGTGTAATCCGTTGCCTTCACCCCCATGACATCCGTCAGCCAACGCTCTAGGCGCGGCACACGATCCCATTCGAGTTTTTTCAGGTACTCACGCACCGGATGAAACGCGTGGTCGTGGGCCACGACGCTGACCGCTTCGATCACGTGCGAGGATTTCACACGCAGGTTGTACTGCTGTGCGAGCCACTTCATGACGCGCACGTCGTCGATGTCGGCCCACTCTCCGGTGCCACCGCCATAAGGCGCCGCACGCAGCTTGACGATCTTCGAGCTGAAAGCGCAGTAGCTGATCACCCCGGCCCAGCGCTCGTCGTGAGCGAGGATCAGTTCGACGTTCTGCATGTGCGCGATCAAGGCGCCGCTCTCGCTGCGGGCCAGCTGATCTTTCCAGCCACCGGCAGCCGGTGGACGGACCACGGCCAGCACCTGACGGCGAACCGCGTCGAGGCCTTCGGCGACGTGCAGGTCGTTGAAGTCGGTCCACTTGTCGTGACGCTCGACCGCGAAGATCGGCGCGACGACTTGGGCACCGACGATCAGCGCGGCGTTGCTGGCCTTTTCCTCACCTGGGTTCCAGGCATCACCGTTGGGCTTGGTGGTCTTCCAGTCGTCATCGCGGCAGATGATCAGCGGGCAACCGGCGAAGCGCTCGCGCATGACCTTGCACACGGCCAACAGGTTGCCCGCATCGAAGGCCACGGCGACGGCGAGCGACGTCGCCATGTGCAGGCTGGCGCCGGTGGCGTAACCCTCACAGACCAGTACTGGTTCGCCCGGTACCGGATGCGGACCGAGCAGATGGAAGGTGCCCTCCTTCGCCATGCCGTAGGGCCAGTAGGATTTGTCGCGGCCGGTGTCTTCCTGCTTGTTCGGGAAGATCACCTGCAGGCCCATGATCTGATCACGGGCGTTCTTCATTGGGACCAGCACGGCACCGGTGCGCGGCGCGTAACGCACGTTGATGCCAACGATCTGTTTGCGGTCCAGGTAGTCGCTGCGCCCGGTGGTCGGCATGCGCTCGAACAAACCCTGCGCCCTGTTCGCGGCCCGCCGCGCAGCGTTATTCGCGATTTCGGCGGCGCGGCGTTTGGCCTCTTCCTGGCGAGCGCGCATCACTTCGCGCTCTTCGGGGGACATGCGACCGGCCTTGACCTTGATCTTCTGCGTCTCGCCCGAACGCCAGTCACCGAAAGCGCCGAAGATCAGCGTGTCGCCCTTCTCCGTGCGCTGCTCGTGGACCACGTACCAGCCGTTCTTTTCCTTGCCCTTGTCTTGCGAAGTCTTGCAGCGGGTCAGCTTGCCGAACACCAGCGGTTGCGCTGGCTCCAAACCGTAATCGGCGAATTGCCCCAACACTTCATCGAGCATGCTGAATCCCCCGCTCAGAGAGGGACTGGCAGCTGATGCACTGCGAGCAACCCGGCTGGGCCAGACGACGGGCTTCCGGGATCGGATCGTCACAGGCTTCGCAGAACAGCAAGGAATGGGCAGCGCTTTCGGCCTTGGCAGCGCTGCGCGCGGCCATGGCCTGATCGATACGTTCCTGCACCAGATCGTTGGCGAAATCGGCGATGTCAGCCACGGTCAGCACCTCGCGTCGTCTGGTTGACGTAAGTGGCGCGGTTGAACAAACCCAGCAGCCCCTGAATGCCCCGGAACACCTGCAGGCGAATCGCCGCGAGTTCCTGATCGGTGACGACACCGTCGCCGATGCTCTTGGCCCAGGTCTCGGCGAGATCCGCGACCTGGCGAAAGTATTCGGCGATACCAGTGGTGAGGGTCTCGGGCATGTCGTTGGTGTAGGTGTCGGCCAGCTCCTGCCAGATCGTGTCACCGACCAGCGAATGCACCGCATCGAGAATGCGGCGATCCTTGGTCAGTTCGAGGATCTCGCCGAATTCCTGAATGTTGATGGAGTGGCTCGGGTGGGTAGGCGACAGTTTGTGTTGCAGCGTGGTCGGGTTACGACCGGTCGTGGCAGCGATGGCAGCAGCGCCGCCCGGGTAATCGCGAGCGGCGTGGTACAGCGCTAAATCGAGCGGCAGGATTTCCCGCTGCGCCCGTTCCAGAGAACTGAGAGCGATACGGCTCATGGCATTAATCCTAAAAGTTGCCAGTGCCGCGCGACAGAAGTTGGTGATACATTTGCCGCGTGGTCTGGAGAGGCCCAAAGCCGGCTAGGTTCGTAAGACCAACACCGGCACCGTGCCGGGGCGAACAATCCGTTGTTCCCCCCTGGCGCAACAGCTGCCAGCTCTGTGGTAAGAACGGCAGCAACACCAAGGCTTCCGAGCCTTGGAAACGCGATGAAGGTCGGCGGCATGTGGTGTGCGCACCTACTGACATCGCGGCCCGATAGCATTGTGGTGATGCTGTCGGGAGAAACTGGGCGACCCTTGGGTCGCCTTTTTTCTATGCGGCTTGAGACTCTTCCATTTCCGGAGGAAATACGTCATCAAGACTGCACGGCGCTCCTAACTTATTGAGCGCCCTGACTATGGCTCTGCACTCCGTAAGCCCTGCGATTCGACGTCCTGCTTCGTAATTGCTTATACGTGCCTGAGTCCATCCAAGAGCTACAACGAGTTCCTTTTGCTTGATCCCAGCCTTCTCTCGATGTTCAGCGATCAGATTCATGATGCCCTCCAATTAGCCGGAGCCATCTTAATCACGAATCGTAGATATTTCAACACGCAAAGTGATGATAAATAATTTCAGAGCGTGGTAAAAAAAGCACATGAACACACTCGGCGAACGTATTAAGCAATACCGCAAAGCCAAGGGCATGAGCCAACAAGCCCTTGCCTTCGCTTGCGGTTGGGAATCCCAGTCACGTATAGGCAATTACGAGAAAGGGGCTCGCCAGCCCAATCTCCACGACTTGCAAAAGATAGCGACAGCACTGGGCGTATCTTTTCCAGACTTGGTAGCAGGAAAAAATCGTTCCGACGTTGAGTCGTACTCAGACGCCATTCAAGGTCGGATTCGGTCTGAAGACCGTCTTGTGAGGGACTACGGAAGATCGAAAGACAAAGACCAACCTGTTAGCAGCCTTGTAGGCTGGGCTAAGGATGGAAAGGTGCCTGTGCTATCAAACGCGCAGCTTGGGAATGAGGGCTTCTTCGACACGGTAGAACCGCCACCAGGGCAAGGTGAAGGCTACCTAAACATACATAGCGATGACCCAGATGCCTATGGCATAAGAGTCATGGGCGATAGCCTGATGCCCCGCATAAAAAATGGCGAGTTCGTTCTTATAGAGCCGAACAAACGTTTCAGTAGCGGTGACGAGGTCATAGTTCGAACGTCCTCCGGCAAAGCGATGATCAAAGAATTTATTTATCTCCGAGACGGAATGTACCGGTTGGATAGCGTCAATACCGATCACGAAACTCTTCACATTGCAGAACAAGAGGTGGAGGAAATCCATCTCGTAGGCGGAATATTGAAGTCATCACGCTTCCTACACAGTGCCGCGCTATTTTAATCACATTATGTGTTGACACAAACAAGCACAGTGCGTGATATTTGCCTCACTCTTTACCACAGAGCGAGGCAATACCTATGCGCACCACCGCAACATTGCATGTCCATCCGGCATGCGTCAGCAATCGCAAACTGATCGAACAGCTGCAGCTCGTCACGGGCTGTCTGGTCATCATTCATAACAGCAAACCTAAGCTTGTCGCCAAGTCCTGCCAGCCCTCTCCTAGCGATCCAAACGGTGGAGGGCACGCGGCATGATCAAGTACAAGATCGACAACCGCACCCTGCAGTTGCTCAACGCCCAGGTCAACTTGACCGAGACCTTCAACCACGTCCTGCGCACGGCACCGAAGCGTGAATGCCTGGCATTCCGCCTGAAGGCTGAACGCGGCACCGTGGAAAGCACTTTTGTCGTCGAACTGGGCAGCGAACGCCACACTCTGACCCTGCCAAACGCCAAGAAGATGCACCTCAAGCTGGCCGACTTCATTGAAGAGATCGCCAACGGTCCGTTCGACACGAGCAACTCCAGCGATCTGGTGCATCTCCCGCATGCCGATCGTCAATACGGCCGTTTTGATGTCCAGGACAAGCAGCGCGTGTTCGAACTGGTGCACACCGGCGGCGTGCTGAGCCTCGACATGGGTTTTGAACTTCCCCTGCATGTGGCGCTGCATCGCACTCATACACGCCGCGGCGTCACCGCCATCTTGAGCATCGGCAACAAGAGTCCGCATACGCGCTGCTTCACCTTGTACGACCCCGATGCCGAGATCTATGCAAGGCTCATTGAGTCCATCAACCACCTTGCTGCAGCGGCCACTCCTGCTGCGCACGCGGCATGAGGAGGACGATATGGAACGCACCCTCGCCCAAGCAGCCACACAACTCGGCCTCACTCGCCCCAAACTGATCGCTCTCATGCGGGAGAAAGGTTTGCTCAAGGGAAACCTCCCGGCGGACCCGAAGCGCGACAAAGCCTACCTGCGGGTCAAGGACAGCCCCTGGTATGACGAAAAATGCGGAATGCAGTACAGCCAGTCGACTCGCGTCATGCAAGCCGGCATCCGCTGGCTGGCCGAGCAGTTGGACATCGATCTACCCGCCATCCCGGCAGACCGCCGTGACGTGGCCTAGGGAGTACGCCCGCCAGATCGTTGCCATGCGCACACGCGAGGAGCGCAATGCCGCGCTCCTCGAAGTGCCCGAACATCTGCGCGAGCTGACTAAACGCCACTGCCTGAACGCCTGGAACCACCCGGCACGACAACAACGCAAGGAGGCTCGACAAGTCCATGAGTAACGCTGCACAGAACCCGCTCCGCCTGCATCCGGCGCCCGAATCAGCCACCGTCGAACTGCTCTATCGAATCTTCGGTGACGTCCTGATCCCGCTGGAAAAAGTACGCGAGCAGTACTTTCGCAACCTCAACGAACAGTCGTTCGTGACGGAGATCAACAGCGGCCGGATCCAGCTTCCGATCACCACACTGGACACCAGCCGCAAGGCCCTGAAGTACGCGCACATCCGTCACGTCGCCTCGCTGATCGACATCCGCGCCTACAAGGCTGATGAAGACATGCAACGCCAGCAGGACGGTCAACGCCATGCTGCCCCCACACCACTGACGGCTGTCACCACCAGCCAACGACAACCCCAGGAGCACACCACATGATGACCCCAATACAAATCGGTGCACTGATCATCCTGATAGTTCTGGCCGCCCTGCTGCTCTGGGGCGGTTACATCATGGGCCGCAGCGATGGCCTGGAGACCGGCCAGCGCGAAGGTGAAGACATCCAGCGCGCCGCAAGCGCCAAAACCATCCGCGAGCTCCAGGCCTCCCTGCAGTTCATCCGGGCCGATCACACGCGCTTGGCACACACCTGCAAACGATTTGAAGCAGGTCCACTCTTCGGCCCGACCGAGCACCAGACGCTGGTCGATATCGGCGAGCTGCTTCGGATCGCCGCTGAGACCTTCAGCGCCTTTCGTACCGGCAAGAAGCTCGAGCGTGATGCCCGATCGCTGCGCGGGCAGGCGCTTGCAATGGCTGCGCAGCTGAATCCAGGAACCGAGGGCAACAAGACCGCACCGCAAGCGCATTCGAAGCGCTCAGCATTTCCTAGCAAGGAGCTAGCATGAGTATCCAATTTCTTAGCCATGAGCAAGTCTGCGAACTGACCGGAGCTAAAACTAAAGCCGGTCAGATTATGGTGCTGAAGCGCAATGGCATTCGTCATACCATCAAGCGCAATGGCTGGCCTTGCGTGATTGCGTCCGCGCTGACAGGAGCAACTACCAACGCGGCAGAAACTCCAACGTGGCAGCCGCGCCTGGTGGGATGAATGGGACGAAGACCAACAAAGCCGGGAAGCATTCCTCGCCTGCGCGAGAGAAAACGCGGCAACACAACCTATTACCTTTATGACACTGGCGGGAAACCACGCAAGGAAATCCCGCTAGGTACGGATTACGGCCTGGCCATCTTAGAGTACGCAAAGCTCGAAAAAAGCCGCGTCTCTCAAGCCCTGACACAAACCGTACTTACCTTTGCTTACGTAGCCGAGCTTTATATGAATGAGGTGGTTCCCACTAAAGCCCACGCCACCCAAAAAGACAACGCGCGCGAACTCAAAAACCTACTTCTGTTCTTCAACGATCCGCCCGCCCCTCTAGAAGCTATCGAACCGAAACATGTCAGCCAGTACCTTCGTCATCGTGGCAAGACAGCACCTATTCGCGCGAATCGGGAGAAGGCTTTACTCAGCTCCATCTGGAACTTTGCTCGCGAGAATGGCTATACATCCTTGGCAAATCCTTGCTCAGGCGTGAAGGGTAATAAAGAAACCGGTCGCGACATATATGTTGAAGACGACGTCCTTGCCCGAGCCTACCAGCATGCCGATCAACCATTAAGAGATGCTTTGGACCTGTTTTATCTAACAGGTCAGAGGGTCGCTGACACATTGAAGATGGATGAGCGCGACATAAAGGACGGAAAGCTCTCCGTCCAGCAAGGTAAAACTGGGGCTAAACGAAGGATCGAAATCATTGGTGAGCTCAAAGTCGTAATCGATCGAATCATGGCGCGAAAGGCCGGACAGAAAATCAGATCAACACGCCTGGTAGTAATCGACTCTGGCCAGCCGATGACGACCAGTATGCTCAGAAAAAGGTTCGATGACGCCAGGGAAGCAGCCGGGATTCCAAAAGCAGAATTTCAGATGCGCGACCTACGAGCAAAAGCGGCCACGGATAAAGAGGAGTCAACAGGGAGCATCAGAGAAGCTCGGGACCAACTTGGGCACACCACCGTAGGGATGACAGAACAGTACATCCGTATGCGAAAGGGCATGAAGGTCACCCCTACGAGGTGACTAACGGTCACGAATTGCGGAAAAGATTTTTTGATTGCGGAAAAAAGAACTAAGGGCTTGCATGAGGTACGTCATGCAAGCCCTTGATATTCATGGTGCCCGAAGCCGGAATCGAACCGGCACGCCCTTACGAGCGGGGGATTTTAAGTCCCATGCGTCTACCAGTTTCGCCATTCGGGCGGTAGCGCGGTGTTGCCGCTGCATTGCTCAAGTCGCGACCTGACGGGAAACAGGCTTGAGCAGCAGAGCGGGAAATATATACATCACTTCCCGCTGAAGCAAGTTCGCAATGGCCGTTTTCAAGACTAAATCTTTCGACACATTGGAAATAAAAAAGCTCCGTAAATCATGGATCTACGGAGCTTGTTTATAGTGGAGGCCGAGGTCGGAATCGAACCGGCGTAGGTGGATTTGCAATCCACTGCATAACCATTTTGCTACTCGGCCTCAAAACGTCTGTTATCAGTAGCACAACAACAAACGCGTTTTAAACTTGGAGCGGGAAACGAGACTCGAACTCGCGACCCCGACCTTGGCAAGGTCGTGCTCTACCAACTGAGCTATTCCCGCTTGGTGATGCGCATTCTATAGAATTAAGAAGCTCCGTCAACCCCTTGATTCAAAAAAGTTTTATTTCTTTTCGACATCAGTCTTCAGATGCGGCCAGGCCGCGCGAAGGTATTGAACCATCGACCACAGCGTCAGGCCTGCAGACACCATCAGCAAGGCATAACCCAGAACGACCCAGAAACTGAAGTCCCGCGGATTGGCCAACAGGATAACCAGCGCAAGCATTTGCGCCGCGGTTTTCCATTTGCCGAGGTTGGAAACAGCAACATGGGCGCGAGCCCCGAGTTCGGCCATCCATTCGCGCAACGCCGACACCACGATCTCACGACCGATGATCACGGCGGCTGGCAGCGTGAGCCAGAGATTGCCGTGCTCTTGCACCAGCAACACCAGCGCCACTGCCACCATGAGCTTGTCGGCCACCGGATCAAGGAACGCGCCAAACGGCGTGCTCTGCTCCAGGCGGCGGGCCAGATAACCATCCAGCCAGTCCGTCGCTGCCGCAAAGGCAAACACCGAGGCGGAGGCCATGTAACTCCACTGGTAAGGCAGATAGAACAGCAAAATGAAGATCGGGATGAGCAGGACGCGTAGAACGGTAATCAGATTAGGGATATTCATCGGCACAACTGGCTACGAGGTGAGGGGGCATTCTACTCGCTATGCAGGTTCGCATAAATCGACTCTGCGAGCTTTTTACTGATCCCCGGGGCTTTGGCGATCTCTTCGATGCTTGCACGAGACAGTTCCTGCAATCCACCAAAATGTTTTAGCAAGTCGCGGCGCCGTGTCGGCCCGACTCCCGCAACGCCTTCCAGCGTTGAGGTTCGCCGGGTTTTGCCACGGCGGGCGCGGTGTCCCGTAATTGCGAAACGGTGGGCTTCGTCACGAATCTGCTGAATCAGGTGCAATGCCGGCGAATCACCACGCAAGGTGAACTCGTGCGCCGCATCATTCAGATACAACGTTTCGAAGCCCGCCTTTCGCGTTGCGCCCTTCGCCACCCCGAGCAGAATCAGATCGGGGACGGCCAGTTCATTGAGCACGTCACGCGCCATCGAAAGCTGGCCCTTGCCACCGTCCACCAACAGAATGTCCGGCAACTTGCCCTCGCCTTCCTTCAGCTTGCTGAAGCGTCGTGTCAACGCCTGGTGCATGGCGGCATAGTCATCACCTGCCGTGACACCTTCGATGTTATACCGCCGGTAATCCGATTTGATCGCGCCTTCCGGGCCAAATACCACGCAGGAGGCGACTGTCGCTTCGCCGCTGGAGTGACTGATGTCGTAACACTCCAGGCGCTGCGGTGGCTCATCCAGGTTCAGCACTTCAGCCAGCGCGTCAAAACGCGCAGCGGTGTGTTGACGGTTGGCCAGGCGCGCGCCCAAAGCCTGTTCAGCGTTGGTAACCGCCAGTTGCTGCCAGCGCGCACGCGTCCCGCGCACCCGATGACTGATAGCCAGTTCGCGGCCACGCAGTTCATGAATCGCTTCGATCAGCGTCGGGAAGTCTTCGTGCACCACGTTGACGATCAATTCGCTCGGCAGATCGCGCTCCGGGCTGCTGATGAAGTATTGGCCGAGGAAGGCCGCCATGACTTCAGAGACGTCCTCTTCAATCCCCACTTGCGGGAAGAAGTTCTTGCTGCCCAGCACGCGTCCGCCACGAACACTGATCAAATGTACGCAAGCGCCGCCCGGATTGACGAAGGCTGCAATGACATCGATATCACCCGTACCGCCCTCCATGCTCTGCTGATCCTGCACGCGACGCAGCAATGCAATCTGATCACGCAACTCGGCGGCGCGTTCGAACTCGAGATTGATCGCCGCCTCCTCCATTGCCGTGGACAGTTCATTGGTCAGGGCATGGCTGCGCCCCTCGAGAAACATCACCGAGTGCCGCACATCCTCGGCATAAACCTCAGGCTCGACCAGACCGACACAGGGCGCCTTGCAACGCTTGATCTGATATTGCAGGCACGGGCGTGTGCGGTTCTTGTAGTAACTGTCTTCGCACTGACGAACGAAAAAAGTCTTTTGCAGCAAACTGAGACTTTCACGAATGGCCCCGGCGCTCGGATATGGACCAAAGTACTTGCCCTTGGCCTTTTTCGCCCCGCGATGGATGCTCAGACGCGGAAACTGGCCGTCAGACAGAAAGACGTAAGGGTAGGATTTATCGTCGCGCAACAGAATGTTGTACGGCGGGCGCCATTCCTTGATCAGCGTTTGCTCTAACAGCAGCGCTTCGGTTTCGTTGGCGGTGATGGTCGTTTCGACCTGCGCTATGCGCCCCACCAGTGCGGCGGTTTTCGGCGCCAGGCCAGTCTTGCGGAAATAGCTGGCCAAGCGTTTTTTGAGGTTCTTGGCCTTGCCGACGTACAGCAGACGCGCATCGCTGTCGAACATCCGATAGACGCCGGGGCGCCCACTGACAGTCGACAGAAAAGCGCCGGAATCAAATGTTTCAGTCATGATCAGGCGCTGGCATCGACCATGCCATGGCGAACCGCTAAAAGCGTCAACTCGACATCGCTACTGATCGAAAGCTTCTCGAAAATACGGTAGCGGTAGGTGTTCACGGTTTTCGGGGACAGGCACAACTTGTCGGAAATTATCTGGACTTTCTGACAGCCGACAATCATCAAGGCGATTTGAATCTCCCGTTCGGACAAGGCATCGAACGGCGAATCGTTGGTCGGTTGAAAGGACTTGATTGCCAACTGTTGAGCAATCTGCGGACTGATGTAACGCTGGCCAGCAAATACCAGGCGAATGGCCTGAACCATTTCCGGCAGCCCCGCGCCCTTGGTCAGATAGCCGGCGGCTCCGGCCTGCAGCAACCTCGTAGGGAATGGGTCTTCCTCACAAACCGTCACGGCAACCACTTTGATGTCCGGATGACTGCGCAACAGTTTGCGCGTCGCTTCCAGGCCACCGATGCCAGGCATCTTGACATCCATCAGGACGACATCGGGTTTCAACTCACGCGCCTTGATCAGGGACTCTTCCCCGGACTCGGCCTGGCCGACCACTTGCAGGCCATCGATATCGGCCAGCATACGTGTAATGCCTGTACGAACGAGATCATGGTCATCGACCACTAGCACCCTAATCAAGCAGACACCTCGCGATATGGTCTTATTGGGATGCCGGACACCTTAGCAAAAAGTGCCAGACAGACCTAGCAGAAAGCCGCATTTAAAAAGTTTCAATTCATCTTTCAGAGCTTGCCAGCCGTGGGTTTCAGAGCACAGGTGTTCTTAAATCGAGCTGCATGCGCAAGAAACACTCATCTTTACCTTGAAGCTGTAGTCCTTTTCTCTGATACAAATTTTTTGCCGGATTATTTTCAAAGACCGTGAGACGCAGTGCCGGACGTCTTTCCTTGCTGGCTATCTCGATAACCTGATCAATTGCCCAGGAACCTGCCCCCTGCCCCTGAAACGCCTCAGCTATCTGCAGTTCTCGGATATACAAGGCACGAGCATCCCGACTGAGACTGAAAAAACCGATCGCCACTTCATCGCGACAGATCAACCAACTCTCTCGTCCAGACCACGCGACATCAAACGCGTCGTCCTGCCACAACAAATCATGCTGAATGTAATAACGCAGCATGTTCTGACAGGTGAGCGACCTGGCGAATGCCAAATCCTCAGGCGATGTGCGACGCAGCTGAAATGTCATACCGCTCGTACTACGGCAAGTACTTCACCCTGCCATGCACCTTCGATTCTGCGGGCGACCACCAGGCAATCTCCGGAGCCTGGGGCCGATACAATCAGCGCACCATCCTCGGACCAGATCGCACTGCGCCCTGCCGACTGCCAGCCGCCGGTAAGGCCACCATGATTGGCCATCAGTACGGCCATTGAGTGCCGGCGAGCGTAGCCTTGTAGCAGTGCGGTGTCGGGCGCATAACCTGCTTCTCCGATTAATACCCCGGCAGCATAAACGTTGGCCCCTAGGGCGCAGGCGTTCGCTGCGTGGCTGGCGTGGGAAAAGTCCGCGCAGACTGCCAGCGCAACGGTATCGCTGCCAATTTTCACGTTGGCCCCGCCGTTTCCAGGTGCAAAAATCAGCTCCTCCCCCGCATGCAAGTGTTGCTTGCTGTAAACACTGAGCGAGCCGTCTGCGCCTAGCACCAGCGCGCCTATCACCACCGCTGAACGCGGCGTCAATCGAATCGGCATCCCCACGACAGCCGTAACACCAAGCTCTCGAGCCAGATCCCGTAGCGGTTGCAGCACGCCATCTTGCGGATCAATCGCCAATGCAGCGGCTACCTCGCCCTCATACCCGGTCAGCGACAACTCCGGAAATACCACCAATTCAACGCCCTGCTCCGCCGCCACTTCGATAAAGCGCAGGTGGCGATCGATATTGGCGGCGAGATCACCGGCAATGGAAATTGATTGGGCTGCGGCCATGGTCAGCGTCGACATGATGCGTCCTTGGGATAGAGGCAAAACACAGAGTGTGTCACACCGTGCTCAGCACTCAAGCGATAGGCAGATTAATGCGCATGCCATAGCATTTTCTGATTGCTGTGGCGTATCGGCCTCTAGTAAGCTCGGCGCATTCATCGGAGACAGATCATGTTCAACGCCCTACCACAGCTTCTGACGGCCAGCGCACTGCGCTCGGTTGCGGCTGCGCGTTTGAATGGCGTTTGCGCTCCTGCCAGCTTTTATTTTGGGTATTGGTTTAGCCACTGGCGCGCCTGATACCCACACGGCGCCCATAAAAACGGGTCGCCACCAGAGAATTCTCAACCCCCGGTCGGCCTCCCGACCGGGGGTTTTGTTTTTTCAGGCCCAAACTTTTTAGCAACACTCCAGACAATTTGAGGAATCACCCAATGAACTACGCCACTTATTACCGTTACGACATTTTTTCCGCCTGGCGATTTACCAGCCTCCGCTCGGGACAGCCTGCCGCCTCCGATCGGTCACCCACAGGTGGCAAGCACACACACGCAGCCCATACGGCCAATTGTCGAACACCCCAGTAGGGCCGAGTGCGCGGGAAGCCCCCGCCTCCAGCCCAGGAAGACCGAATATGAACTCCTCCGTTTCTGCTTTGCCACTGTCTACCCTCGACTGCGCCAACGAGGCACTGACGTTACGTCTGCCGAGTTCGCTGCAACTCAAGCAGCAATTGCCCCTGAGCAATGCCCTGACCCTGCAGGTCGCCGCCCACCGCCAGGCGGCTCGGGCGATTCTCGATGGACAAGATCCACGCCTGCTGGTGATCGTTGGTCCTTGCTCGATCCATGACCCAAAATCCGCCCTCGAATACGCCGGCAAACTCGCCCGACTCGCCGATCAAGTCAGTGATGAAATGCTGCTGGTCATGCGCGCCTATGTCGAAAAACCGCGAACGACGGTTGGCTGGAAAGGCCTGGCATACGACCCCCACCTTGATGGCAGTGACGACATGGCGGCCGGCCTGACGCTGTCCCGTGAACTGATGCTGGGAATGATCCACCTGGGCCTCCCCGTCGCTACCGAACTGCTGCAACCCATGGCTGCCGGTTACTTCGATGACCTGTTGAGCTGGGTTGCCATCGGCGCCCGTACAACCGAATCCCAGATTCACCGCGAGATGGCCAGCGGATTGAACATGCCCGTCGGCTTCAAAAATGGTACCGACGGTGGCGTGGCCATCGCAGTCGATGCAATGCGTTCAGCAGCCCATCCACACAGGCATTTCGGTGTCGACAGCCAAGGTCATCCGGCAATCATTCAGTCAACCGGCAACCCGGACACCCACTTGGTGCTGCGTGGAGGCCATCAGGGCCCTAACTACGATCGAAAAAGCGTCGAAAAAATCAGCGCCGAGCTCGCCCGACTGAAAATTCCGAGCCGGATCATGGTTGATTGCAGTCACGCCAACAGCGGCAAAGACCCTTTGCGCCAACCGGCCGTCTTCAACGATGTGCTGGAGCAACGCCTGCGGGGCGATCATTCGCTGATCGGCATGATGATCGAGTCACACCTGTTCGAAGGTTGCCAACCACTGAAGCCATCGCTGCAATACGGCGTCTCCATTACCGATGGATGCCTCGGCTTCAACGCGACAGAACGCTTGTTGCTGGATGCCGCACACCGCCTGAAAAACCAAAACCAGCGCTGAAGTGAAGATCAGACTTCCGGCGCATAGGGCGCCGGAAGCACAGAACGTTACTCCACGTGCACCTGCGTCACCTCGGATACCTGACTGACATCGTCCGTTCGCTCCACCGAATAGGCGATGCGCACTGTCGACCCCTGATGCTCACGCCAAAAACGATGAGGGACGATAAACACCAGCGGCTGTCCCGCCGAGTCGCGGGTGATTTCCCTATCGTCGCGGTGATTGAAGAAATCTCCATCGCACTTCAGATAGACCAACTCTCCTGCCTGTGCCTGAGCATTGCCGATCACCACGGTAATACCGTCGGTAGAATCCGCTATATCCAGAATGCCGTCTTGAGCCTCCAATACGTCCGGCGCAGCCAATCTTCCGCGAATCAGCGACGCGATAACCACTTTCGCGGACTCGGAGTCGCGCGCTTCGCCGCCTTTCGATTCAACCCGATATCGGACGATCGCCTCACTGCCAAGGTGCGCAACGAAACATTCAGGCGGGAGCCAGAACGACAGCGCTTCCCCCACCGCATAGGCCGCAACGGTCAACGCATCTTCAAATCCATTGTTCGGCGCACCTTGCCAGCTCAGCAGGACTCGATCGCCTGCTGCCATCCGTGCGTATGGCTGCAGGCTGACCCGTGCACCGTCGGGGAATCTTTCGGGATCCAGAACACCGCCGACCGTGTCGTCGACGCAAGGCGCAAGCAAATGAGTCCGAACATCCCCGACATCCATTTGCACACGTTCCGAAACAGCAGGTTCAGCGCACGTCGCACTGTAAAGCGTCCAGTAGATTTCCAGTGACCCGCCATCCAGCGCTGCGACGTGAACACCCTTGATAACGAATACAACGTCCTTGCCTACTTGCTCTTCACTGATGAAGCGGGACACCTCGTGATGATAAGTGAAACCATCAATATCCAGCCCTTCCCAGTGCAGCAATAGCTTGTCACCGCAAGCCATGCCCGGATAAGGCGCAATCCGTGCAATGACTCTTTTCAAAGAGGGATCCAGTGCGGCATCCGTGACAGCATCGAGGGAAGGTACTGGCAAGCGTACGGTTGCCGCACGGATATCAATGCCTTCACCTGCCTGATAGCAAAACTCCAGAGTTGTCTCATCGACCTTGAAACTCAGCCGCCCCCGACCATTGAGTGAAATCCGACCATCCGGTGTGGCGCCTGACGCTCCACCGTTCTGCTGCGTTGACGGTATTTTCGAGTGTGCCTCATACAGAGTCATCGATGCCTCCATTCCTTGGAAAAAACGCCGTCTTCAATGACCGCGTCGACAGCCCTATTGAACGCTATTGCGCAACGCCAGGATGTCAGCCAAAGCGCTAAGTACGCGGGGCAAATACTGCCAGCAAGGTAGGCAAACAACTGAAAAACACCTCAAAACCAGCAGTAGACGGCGGCACATTCGGAGGTGGATCTCAGCATTATCCGAAATTTCGTACATCCACTGATCCAGATTCAAACAGCATCTGAAGCCTCTTCGTACTTCGCCGAGTGAATGACTGTTTTAGAGTGGCCCGCAGATCTCACCGAGAACCTCTGCGATAAGGTAAATAGCATGCAACGGAATGCCACAACGCACTACCCGATCCTATTGATCCATGGTCTGTTCGGATTCGAGCGCATTGGCCACTTCGAACTCTTCCATGAGGTTCGCAAGGCACTCGTAGCGGCGGGCAGCCGAGTGTTTGTGCCACATCTCTCAGCGGCTCATGACAACGAAGTCCGCGGAGAACAGTTATTGCTGCAAATTGATCGTGTGCTCAAAGGCACAGGTGCCGACAAAGTCAACCTGATCGGACACAGTCAAGGCGCACTCACCGCGCGTTATGCTGCTGCGCTTGCCCCACACAACGTCGCGTCAGTGACTTCGGTCAGCGGACCCAATCAGGGCTCCGAAGTGGCCGACACTCTGCGTCAGGCACTCATCCCCGGGCGATTGCCGGAGCATATTGCCAACAACGTAGCCACGCTGTTTGCAGATTTTCTGGTCCTGCTCAGTGGCAGCCTGCTGCTGCCGCAACATGCAGTGGCGGCGCTCAACGCCCTGACGAGCGAAGGCGTAGGCCGATTCAATGATAAATACCCGCAAGGTTTACCCGACACGTGGGGCGGGCATGGACCGACCCTGGTCAACGGCGTTCGCTATTATTCCTGGAGCGGAATCCTCGCCGATCACGGCTCGCACACCCTTGACCCGGGCAATATCATTTGCAGGGCACTTTCCAGGCACTTCGATAAAGAAGCCGGGCAAAACGATGGACTTGTCGGCCGTTTCAGCTCCCACTTGGGCGAAGTAATCCGTTCGGACCTGCCTCTTGACCATCTGTCGAGTCTGCGCGGCACGACGACAGTAGGTGCAGTCACGCCGAATCCGATTGACCTCTATGTAGAGCACGCCTATCGCCTGCAAGCAGCAGAACTCTAGGGCCAACGCGATACATGCAAGGGAACTTTGCCGAGAAATCGCCCACTGAATCCGGTAGGCTCCACACTTTACTGAAATAGATTGGAGAGTTTCCCCATGGCTAAAGCCACTGCCCGCCACATCCTGGTTTCCAGCGAAGACAAGTGCAACGAACTCAAGGCTCAAATCGAAGCCGGTGCCGACTTCGCCGAAGTGGCCAAGAGCAACTCCACCTGCCCATCCAGCCGTCAGGGCGGTGATCTGGGCTCGTTCGGCCCAGGCCAGATGGTCAAGGAATTCGACACCGTCGTATTCAGCGCACCGATCAACGTCGTACAGGGTCCGGTGAAAACCCAGTTCGGTTATCACCTGCTGGAAGTTACCAGCCGCCAGGACTGATTCCGTGTCCTGATGGAAGCAGCAGCGGCCCGCCATTTGGTGGGCCGCTGTGTTTCAGTTACACGATACGGCTGGCGACCGGAGCGCTGCTCGCGTACAAATTACGCTTATCGATCACCCGGCTTTAAGGCTGACAATGCGACTGGCTTTCCCCACATTGATGTTCACTGCCGTGGCTCTGCTCCTGGGCGCCGCCGGTGTGAACGCGACACCGCAACATGCGTTGACCGTTTATGGCGAACCGGCAAGGTACCCCGCCGGATTCAGTCACTTCGCCTACACCAATCCGCAAGCGCCCAAGGGCGGGACGATGCGTCGATCGGCGATCGAAATCGGTCACTTCGACCATGTCCTTCCTTATATAGACAAAGGCATCGGCGTCACCCAGATCGACGGCATGCTGTATTCCCCGCTGGCCCAGCGCTCGATGGACGAACCGTACACCGTCTATGGTCTGGTCGCACAGAAAATGGAGCGTTCGGACGACGGTCTGTCGCTGCGTTTCTTCATCAACCCCAAGGCACGTTTCGCCGACGGCAAGCCGATCACCGCCGAAGACGTGCGCTACACCTACGATCTGCTGATGACTCAGGGCAGCCTGCGCTACCGCACGCAGTTCGCCGACGTCAAAGGCGTCGAGGTCGAAGCACCGTTGACGGTCCGCTTCGACTTCAAGAGCAACGAAAACCGCACGCTGCCACTGGACATCGCGACATTGCCGGTGTTTCCCGAGCACTGGTGGAAAAGCCGCGACTTCGCCAGCGGCGGCGGTTACGAGGCACCGCTGGGCAGCGGCCCTTACCGGGTCGGCAAGATCGACTCAGGGCGCAGCATTACGTTCGAGCGCAATCCCGACTGGTGGGGTAAAGACCTGCCGGTCAGCCGTGGTCTCTACAACTTCGATCACTTCAGCATCGAATACTTCGGTGACACCGACGTCGCGCGCCAGGTGCTGCGCGGCGGCGCTTATGACTACAACCGAGAGTTTTCCGCCACCGGCTACTCGATTGGCTACGACAGCCCGGCGCTGAGTGACGGGCGCCTGCAAAAAGCCCACTTGGCCACCGAGGCGCCGCAATCGGCCCAGGGTTTTGTGTTCAATCTGCAAAAACCGATGTTCCAGGACCGCCGAGTGCGTCAGGCACTGGCGATGCTCTGGGATTTCGAATGGAGCAACCGGCAGATGATGCGCAATCTGTACATCCGCCAGCAGAGCTACTTTTCCAACACCGATCTGGCTGCCCGAGAGTTGCCCGATGCGGCAGAACTGAAAATCCTTGAACCGCTGCGCGGCCAGGTGCCTGACGAAGTGTTCAGCACAGTTTTCAAGGCGCCGAAGACCGATGGCAGCGGCTTGATCCGTGACAAACAGCTGCAAGCACTCGAACTGCTCGAACAGGCTGGCTGGAAACCTGACGGCGATCAACTGGTGAACGCTGAGGGCGAGCCGCTCAGTTTCACGTTTCTGGTCAGCCAGAACGGCATGGATCGCCTGCTGCTGCCTTACAAACGTACGTTGAAACAGATCGGTATCGACCTCAATATCCGCCGCATCGACTCCTCGCAATACGTCAATCGCCTGATGAGCCGCGACTACGACATGATCGTCACCGGTTACCCGGTGACCACTTCGCCGGGCGGCGAATTGCTCAATTACTTCGGCTCGGCGTCGGCCAACGACCCGGGCGCCAACAACTATATGGTGTTGAAAAACCCAGCCGTCGACACCCTGATCAACGGCCTGATCCGCGCCTCGACCCAGTCCGACATGCTCCACTACGCCCATGCGCTGGACCGGGTGCTGCAATGGAACTACTACTGGATCCCCAATTATTATCCGCCGGGCACCTCGACGGTCTGGTGGAACCGGTTCGGCATTCCGTCGGTTCAGGCCAGCAATGACGAAGCCATCGAGAGCTGGTGGGAAATCAGCAGCACACCGCTGACCAACCAGCAGATGACGGCCGAGAAAATCGGCCTTGGCAGACCCGGAGGACCGCACTGATGTGGGGTTACATACTGCGGCGCCTGCTGCTGATCATTCCGACACTGGTGATCATTCTGCTGGTCAATTTCGTCATCATCCAGGCGGCGCCCGGCGGCCCGGTCGAACAGGCCATTGCTCATCTGCAAGGCATCGGCGGGACGAATGTCGGGGGCGGCGCGAGTGAAACCACGAGCAACACGTCACGCGCCAGCCGAGGCCTTGATCCGCAACTGATCAAGGACATCGAAAAGCAATACGGCTTCGACAAACCGGCGCACGAACGCCTGTGGCTGATGCTGAAAAACTATGCGCAACTGGACTTTGGCAAAAGCTTCTTTCGCGGCGCCACAGTCACCGACCTGATACTGGAAAAAATGCCGGTGACCATTTCCCTTGGACTGTGGGCGACGCTGATCACGTACCTGGTGTCGATTCCGCTGGGCATCCGCAAAGCGGTGCATCACGGCAGTCATTTCGACATCTGGAGCAGCACGGCGATCATCATCGGTTACGCGATGCCGGCGTTTCTGTTTGCGATGTTCCTCATCGTGGTGTTTGCCGGTGGCACTTCGCTGAACTGGTTCCCGGTGCGTGGACTGGTCTCGGACAACTTCGAATCGCTGTCGACCCTGGGCAAGATCGCCGATTACTTCTGGCACCTGGTGTTGCCGGTTACGGCACTGGTGATTGGCGGTTTCGCGACACTGACAATCCTGACGAAAAACTCGTTCCTGAACGAGATCACCCGCCAATACGTGGTGACGGCCCGGGCCAAAGGCTTGAGTGAACGTCGTGTGCTGTACGGCCACGTGTTTCGCAACGCCATGCTGCTGGTGGTATCAGGCATTCCGCAGGCGTTCATCAGTGTGTTTTTCGCCGGCTCGTTACTGATCGAAGTGATCTTCTCCCTCGACGGCCTCGGACGCATGAGCTACGAAGCGGCGGTGTCACGCGACTACCCCGTGGTGTTCGGCTCGCTGTTCATCTTCACCCTGTTCGGCCTGCTGATAAAACTGATCGGCGACCTGTGCTACACGCTGGTTGACCCGCGTATCGACTTTGCCGCGAGGAACGCCTGATGCTCAAGTTCTCGCCGTTGGGCCGACGCCGCTTTGAGCGCTTCAAGAAAAACCGTCGTGGCTGGTGGTCGTTGTGGCTGTTCATTGGCCTGTTCCTGCTGACGCTGGGTGGCGAGTTGATCGCCAATGACAAGCCACTGATGGTCAGTTATCAAGGTCAGTGGTACTTCCCGGTGTTCAAGCGCCACACGGAACAGGAATTCGGCGGGCAACTGCCCTTCCAGGCCGACTACCGCAGTGATTATGTGCAGAGCCTGATACGCAAGGACGGCGGCTGGCTGCTGTTCCCACCGATTCCTTTCAGCGACGACACGCCAAACTACGAACTCAACAAACCTGCGCCGAGCCCGCCCACGGCGGTGAACTGGCTGGGTACCGACGATCAGGCACGGGATGTGCTGGCGCGGGTGATTTTCGGCGCGCGGGTGTCGATTCTGTTTGCCTTGATGCTGACGTTTGTCAGCGCATTGATCGGCATCGCCGCGGGCGCGCTGCAAGGATATTACGGCGGCTGGGTTGACCTGCTCGGGCAGCGTTTGCTTGAGGTCTGGTCGGGATTGCCGGTGCTGTACTTGCTGATCATCCTCTCCGGATTTGTCGAGCCCAACTTCTGGTGGCTGCTGGGCATCATGGCGCTGTTCTCCTGGCTGGCGCTGGTGGATGTGGTCCGCGCCGAATTTCTGCGCGGGCGTAATCTGGAATACGTCAAAGCTGCGCGTGCGCTGGGTCTGACGGACCGCAAAGTGATTGTCCGCCACATCCTGCCCAACGCCATGAACGCGACGCTGAGCTATTTGCCGTTCATTCTGACCGGAGCGATTTCCACCCTCACCGCGCTGGATTTCCTCGGGTTTGGCATGCCTGCCGGCAGCGCCTCGCTCGGCGAACTGATTGGTCAGGGTAAACAAAACCTGCAGGCGCCATGGCTTGGGCTGACAGCGTTTTTCACCCTGGCATTGATACTTTCGTTGCTGGTGTTTATCGGCGAAGCGTTGCGTGACGCCTTCGACCCACGCTCTTGAAACCGAGATTGAAGATGACTGACAACCTGATCGAAATCCGTGACCTCAGCGTTGCCTTCCATGGCCAGACCGTGGTGCGCAACCTGTGTCTGGACATTCGCCCGGGCGAATGCCTGGCATTGGTCGGCGAATCGGGGTCGGGCAAATCGGTGACGGCGCATTCGATCCTGCAATTGCTGCCCGAGTGCGACGCTCTCACCACTGGCAGCATTCGTTACCGTGGCGAGGAGTTGGTGGGGGCCGATCCGAAGGTGCTGCGCGAGTTGCGCGGGAACCGCATCGCGATGATTTTTCAAGAACCGATGACCTCGCTCAACCCACTGCACACCATCGAAAAGCAGATTGGCGAAACCCTCTTGCTCCATCGCGGCCTCGGTGGCAAAGCGGCGCAGTTGCGTATTCTTGAATTGCTGCAATTGGTCGGCATCCAGAAACCGGCAGAACGGCTCAAGGCTTATCCGCATCAGTTGTCCGGTGGGCAGCGGCAACGGGTGATGATCGCCATGGCACTGGCCTGCGAGCCAGAGCTGTTGATCGCCGACGAGCCGACCACGGCGCTCGATGTGACGGTACAGCGCAAGATTCTGCTGTTGCTAAAATCCTTGCAACAAAGGCTCGGCATGTCGCTGCTGTTGATCAGCCATGACCTCAATCTGGTGCGCAGCATCGCCCAGCGCGTCTGCGTGATGAAGGCGGGCGAGATCGTCGAGCAGGCACCGTGTGAAACCCTGTTTACCGAACCTAAACACCCCTATAGCTGCGTGTTGCTCAATGCCGAGCCGGAAGGCGAAGCCCTGCCCCGCGATGAGCGCGAAAACGTGCTCGAAGTCGATGATCTGCGCGTCGAATTTGTCGTCGGTGGCGGGCTGTTTCAGCGCAAGCAATACCTGCGTGCGGTGGACGGCATCAGCCTGAACATCCAGCGCGGCAAGACGCTGGGTATCGTTGGCGAATCCGGGTCGGGCAAGTCGACACTGGGCCAGGCGATCCTGCGTCTGCTCGACTCCGAAGGCAGCATCCGCTTCCAGGGTGAAGCTCTCGACGGTCTCAATCAGAAACAACTGCGGCCGTGGCGCCGGCAAATGCAGGTGGTGTTTCAGGACCCGTTCGGCAGCCTCAGCCCACGTATGTCGGTGGCGCAGATCATCAGTGAAGGCCTTGAGGTGCACTGTGAATCGACGGCGGACGAATGCGACGAGCAAGTGATTCGGGTGCTCAAGGAGGTCGGCCTCGACCCGGACAGCCGCCATCGCTACCCCCACGAATTTTCCGGCGGCCAGCGGCAACGCATTGCCATCGCCCGTGCGCTGGTGCTGAAACCGGCGTTGATATTGCTCGATGAACCTACGTCGGCGCTGGATCGCACGGTACAGAAACAAGTGGTCGCCCTTCTCCGCCAGTTGCAGGAAAAGTACGGTTTGACCTATCTGTTCATCAGCCACGACCTGGCGGTGGTGCGCGCATTGGCGCACGACATGATCGTGATCAAGGACGGCAAGGTGGTTGAACGCGGCCCGAGCCACGACGTGTTCGATTCGCCGCAGCATCCGTATACCAAAGAGCTGTTGGCGGCGGCGCATCCGGGGTAGGCATAATCGCCAATCGACCTGAAACCGAATCGCGGCCATCGCTGGCAAGCCAGCTCCCACAAGGGGCTGCGCTGTACACAACATTTGTGAACGACCGAGACCCTGTGGGAGCTGGCTTGCCAGCGAAGAGGCCCGCATTAACAACCTGAATTCCGGATCAGCCGCCAGATGAACACCACCGAAAGCCTTAAGGACTACCAACGGGTACGCACCCTGGCGATCCGCTCGCTGTTCGAGATCATCGAGCAGTCGAGTGAAGGCACGGTGATTGTTGATCGCGATGCCAACATCGTCTGGATGAATGAGCGTTACGCCCGTCGTTTCGGCCTCGAATCCGCTGCTGGCGCGATCGGCAAGCCTTGCGAAAGCGTGATCCCCGGCAGTTTGTTGCGCGAAGTCGTGCGCAGCGGCCGGCCCATTCTTCTGGACATGCAAGACACCCCGAAAGAGCCACTGGTGGTGATGCGTCTGCCGATCCACGACGACGCAGGCAGCGTGATCGGGGCCATCGGTTTTGCCCTGTTCGATGAGTTGCGCACCCTGTCGCCGATGCTCAAGCGTTACCTGAGCATGCAGGAAGAACTGGCATCCACTCGATCGCTGCTGCGCGCACGGCAGACCAAATATAATTTTGCTCATTTCATTGGCACCAGTGCTGCCAGCCTCGAAGTCAAACGCCGCGCCCGGCGCAGCGCCAGTGCCGAGTCACCGGTCTTGCTGCTGGGGGAAACCGGCACTGGCAAAGAGTTGCTCGCTCAGGCCATTCACAGCGCATCGCCACGGGCGCACAAAGCCTTTGTCAGCATCAACAGCGCAGCGATTCCCGAGGCACTGCTGGAGGCGGAGTTTTTCGGTACAGCACCGGGTGCCTTTACCGGCGCTGATCGCAAGGGCCGCACCGGTAAACTGCAGATTGCTCAGGGCGGCACATTGTTTCTCGACGAAATCGGCGACATGCCCTTACCGCTGCAAAGCAAGTTGCTGCGTGTGTTGCAGGAAAAAGAGTTCGAGCCCGTAGGCTCCAATGAAGTGATCCAGAGCGATGTGCGGGTGATCGCAGCGACGTCGACAGATTTGCAGGCAGCCATCAAACGCGGTGAGTTTCGCGCCGATTTGTATTACCGGCTCAATGTCTTGCCGATCAACGTACCGCCATTGCGTGAGCGCCTTGATGACTTGCCAGCACTGAGTGAAGCGATCCTCGAAGAGTTGCGCAGTCAGCACGAACTGCATCGCGATGCGTTGGCGCTGCTCGGCCAGCACGCCTGGCCGGGCAACATCCGCGAACTGCGCAATGTGCTCGAGCGTGCGGCGCTGCTCAGCGATGACTTGATGTTGACGGAAAATGACATTCGCGCGGCGATCGGCACGTTTACCCCGGTTGAACGTACGGCCTCGCCGCCCCTTGAGCGCACCGCCGATGAGACATTTGCGCAGGCGCGGGAACGGTTTGACCGGCAATTGATCCAGTCGACGCTGGCGCAATGCGCGGGCAAGGTGCCGCAGGCAGCGGCTCGTCTGGGGCTGGGGCGGTCGACGTTGTACAAGAAAATGGTGGCGTTGGGGATTGCTGATTCCTGAAAAAGAGACATGGTCTCTTTATTGAGAATATCCATTGAAGATCAAAATATCGCAGCCTTCGGCAGCTCCTACACGAATTCCGATGTAGGAGCTGCCGAAGGCTGCGATCTTTTTTGGCCACTCAAGTCTCCCAAAAGAGACAAAAGGGGTAAACCGATCACGCAGAAACGAATTATCTCCTTATATTTCAATAGCTTAATGTTCTGGCACAAATCTCGCTAAGCCCTCTCCCACAACGTTTCAACCACAAAAATAACAATTCTGGAGAGACACACCATGAGTGTGATCATTGCCTTGGCGGCCCTCGCGCTGCTGATGCTTGCGGCCTATCGTGGCTACAGCGTTATCCTCTTTGCCCCGATTGCCGCCCTCGGCGCTGTTCTGCTGACTGACCCTTCTGCGGTTGCCCCTGCCTTCACCGGGGTGTTCATGGAGAAAATGGTCGGTTTCATCAAGCTGTACTTCCCTGTGTTCCTGCTCGGCGCAGTGTTCGGCAAGCTGATCGAACTGTCCGGTTTCTCACGCTCGATTGTCGCGGCGGCGATTCGCCTGCTCGGCACCAAACAGGCGATGCTGGTGATCGTGCTGGTCTGCGCCTTGCTCACCTACGGCGGCGTGTCGTTGTTCGTCGTGGTGTTCGCGGTGTATCCGTTTGCTGCCGAGATGTTCCGCCAGAGCAACATCCCCAAACGCCTGATCCCGGCGACCATCGCACTGGGCGCGTTTTCCTTCACCATGGACGCCCTGCCCGGCACGCCGCAGATTCAGAACATCATCCCCAGCACGTTCTTCAACACCACCGCATGGGCAGCGCCATGGCTGGGTGTGATCGGCACGATTTTCGTGTTCTGCGCCGGCATGCTGTTCCTGCAGCGTCAGCGCAACAAGGCGCAACGCGTCGGTGAAGGCTACGGCACAGAGTTGCGTAACGAGCCGGAGACGGCTGAAGACCTGACCCTGCCCAACCCGTGGATTGCTCTGTCGCCGTTGCTGGCGGTGGGCATCATGAACCTGTTGTTCACCCAATGGATTCCGCAGTGGTACGGCAAGACGCACAGCCTCGCGCTGCCGGGCATGGCCGCACCGGTCACCACTGAAATCGCCAAACTCACGGCGATCTGGGCGGTGCAGGCAGCCTTGTTGATCGGGATTTTGATGGTGCTGGCGTTCGGCTTCAAAGCCATCCGCAGCAAACTCGCTGAAGGCAGCAAAAGCGCGGTCAGCGGCGCACTGCTGGCGGCAATGAACACTGCATCGGAATACGGCTTCGGCGCGGTGATTGCCTCGCTGCCAGGCTTTCTGGTGCTGGCCGACTGGCTCAAGGGCATTCCCAATCCACTGGTCAATGAAGCCGTTACCGTGACCTTGCTCGCCGGTATCACCGGCTCCGCCTCGGGCGGCATGAGCATCGCGCTGGCGGCCATGTCCGAGCAATTCATCGCGGCCGCCCATGCCGCGAACATTCCGCTGGAAGTGCTGCACCGCGTCGCCGCCATGGCCAGCGGCGGCATGGACACCCTGCCGCACAACGGCGCGGTGATTACGCTGCTGGCGGTGACCGGCCTGACCCACCGCGAAGCCTACAAAGACATTTTCTGTATTACGCTGATCAAGACCCTGGCGGTTTTCGTGGTGATCGGCACTTTCTACGCCACTGGCATTGTGTGAGGTATTCATGACCACTCTTTCCGGCAAAACCGCACTGGTAACCGGCTCCACCAGCGGCATTGGCCTGGGCATCGCGTTGAGCCTGGCCAAGGCTGGCGCCAACCTGATCCTCAATGGCTTCGGCGATGCTTCAGCGGTGATCGCCGACGTCGGTCAGTTCGGCGGCAAGGTCGGCCACCACCCGGCCGACGTCAGCGACCCGGCGCAGATTGCCGAGATGATTGCTTACGCCGAGCGCGAGTTCGGCGGCGTGGACATTCTGGTCAATAACGCCGGCATCCAGCATGTCGCTGCGGTGGAAGAATTCCCGGTAG
Source organism: Pseudomonas sp. GM80 (assembly GCF_000282515.1). Classification (GTDB taxonomy): domain Bacteria; phylum Pseudomonadota; class Gammaproteobacteria; order Pseudomonadales; family Pseudomonadaceae; genus Aquipseudomonas. The sequence goes on along the minus strand of NZ_AKJD01000057.1, from coordinate 10,408 downwards.
AACGCTGGGACTCGATCATCGCGATCAACCTGTCTTCGGTGTTTCACAGCACCCGCCTGAGCCTGCCGGGCATGCGCAGCAAAGGTTGGGGGCGGATCATCAACATTGCCTCGGTGCATGGCCAGGTCGGTTCGACCGGCAAAGCCGCCTATGTGGCCGCCAAGCACGGGGTGATCGGCCTGACCAAGGTGGTCGGCCTGGAAACTGCAACCAGCAATGTCACCTGCAACGCCATTTGCCCGGGCTGGGTATTGACGCCTCTGGTGCAGAAACAGATCGACGATCGTGCGGCCAAAGGCGTTGATCCGCAGCAGGCGCAACATGATTTGCTGGCCGAGAAGCAACCGTCGCTGGAGTTCGTCACGCCGCAGCATCTGGGGGAACTGGTGTTGTTCCTGTGCAGCGAGGCCGGCAGCCAGGTACGCGGTGCCGCGTGGAATATTGATGGCGGCTGGCTGGCCCAATAACCCGGCCCTTTGTAGGAGTGAGCCTGCTCGCGATGGCGGGTTGAGCGTCAACATCATCGGTGACTGGCAGGCCGCTATCGCGAGCAGGCTCACGCCTACAGAAAACCGGCACTATTACCTGCGCCGTGTGCATGAACCCGAAAACAAGAGGCAATCAATGTCCGACATCCTCTGGCAACCCGATGCCAACCGTATCGCCCACTCGCGCATGGACATGTTCCGGCGCGCGGTCAATCAGCGCCATTCGCTGAAACTCGACGACTACCCTGCGCTGCACCAATGGAGCATCGAGCAACGCTCGGAATTCTGGCAGGACATCGTCGATTTTTTCGACATTCGCTTCCACACCCAGCCCGACGCTGTATTGCGTGAGGGCGAAACAATGCCCGGCGCCGAATGGTTTCCGGGCGCAACACTGAACTTCGCCGAACACCTGCTGCGCCGTCGCGACGATGCCCTCGCGGTGATTGCTGTCGGCGAAAATGGCCAGCGTGAGCAACTGACGTGGGCCGAACTGGCCGAGCACGTCGCCGGGTTCCAGGTCAGTCTGCAGGCGGCGGGGATTGGCCTCGGCGACCGGGTCGCCGCGTGCATGCCCAATACCTGGCAGACCCTGGTGGCGATGTTGGCGACTACCAGCCTTGGCGCGATCTGGTCGTGCTCTTCCCCGGATTTCGGCACCCACGGGGTGATTGATCGCTTCGGCCAGATCGAGCCGAAAGTGCTGATCACCTGCGCCGGTTATCGCTATGCCGGCAAAGACATCGACCAAACGACGAAGCTCAACGAAATCCTTGAGCAATTGCCGTCACTGCAACAGCTGATCATCGTGCCCTACTCGCGTGCGCAAGCGCGCATCGGCGACTACCGAACGCACGCCGAAGTGCACCTGTGGGGCGACTTCTACGAGCCCGCTGGCGAACCGCACTTTGTTCCAGTGCCGTTTAATCATCCGCTGTATGTGCTGTATTCCAGCGGTACCACCGGCGTGCCCAAATGCATCATTCACAGCACCGGCGGCGTGCTGCTGCAGCATGCCAAGGAACACGGCCTGCATTGCGACCTTGGCCCCGGCGATCGTTTGTTTTACTACACGACTTGCGGCTGGATGATGTGGAACTGGCTGGTCTCGGCGCTCGCGGTCGGCAGCGCGGTGGTGCTGTACGACGGCTCGCCGTTTTACCCGGACAACGCGCGGTTGCTGGACTTGATCGATGACGAGCGCATCAGCGTGTTCGGTACCAGCCCGAAATTTCTCGCCACCCTTGAAGCCAACCACGTCAAACCCCTCGACAGCCATGATCTGAGCAGCCTGAAAACCCTGCTGTGTACCGGTTCAGCGCTGTCGCCGCAAAGCTACGATTTCGTTTATCGCGATCTCAAGCCTGACGTTTGTCTGGCCTCGATGTCCGGCGGCACCGATATCGTCTCGTGCTTTGTTAACGGCAACCCGCTCTCGCCGGTCCGTCGCGGTGAAATCATGGGCAAGAGTCTGGGCATGGCGGTTGAAGTGTGGAACGACGCTGGCCAGCCGGTGATCGCCGAAAAAGGCGAACTGGTCTGTACCCGGCATTTCCCGGCGATGCCCATCGGGCTCTGGAACGACGCCGACGGCAGCCGGTTGCGGCAATCCTATTTCAGCCTGTTTCCCGGCGTCTGGGCGCAGGGCGACTACGCCGAACAACTGCCCAATGGCGGCATGATGATCCACGGCCGTTCGGACGCCGTGCTCAATCCCGGCGGCGTGCGCATCGGCACGGCGGAAATCTATCGCCAGGTGGATAAAGTCCCGCAGGTGCTGGACAGCGTGGCCATCGGTCAACAATGGCAAGACGATGTGCGCGTGGTGTTGTTCGTGCGCCTTGCAGACGGCATCGAACTGGATGAAACCCTGCAACAACAGATTCGCCAGGTAATCCGCGCCAACACCACGCCACGGCATGTGCCGGCAAAAATCGTCGCGGTGACCGACATTCCGCGCACCATCAGCGGCAAGGTGGTTGAGCTGGCCGTCCGTAACGTGGTGCACGGCGAGAAGGTCAAGAACACCGATGCACTGGCCAACCCCGAAGCACTGGAGCAGTTTCGCAACCGCGCTGAACTCAACGACTGAAGCCGCTCAATCCATCAGCCCCCACTCACCCGAAGTGGGTGGCGCTGGCGTGGCATCGGCCTGCAACTTCAGGCGCAGACGCAGGTTGTTCACCGAGTCGGCATGTTTGAGCGCTTCGTCTTCGCTGATGACGCCTTCCACCACCAAGGCGTGCAGCGCCGCGTCGAAAGTCTGCATGCCCAGTTCGGCGGATTTTTCCATGATGCCTTTGAGCTCACCCAATTCATTGCGCCGGATCAGGTCGCCAATGGTCGGCGTGCCCAGCATCACTTCGACTGCCGCGCGTCGTTGCCCGTCCAGCGTGCGCACCAAGCGCTGCGAAACAAAGGCTTTGAGGTTATTGCCCAAGGCATGCAGCAACTGCGGCCGCCGCTCTTCGGCAAACAGATTGATGATTCGGTCGAGCGCCTGATTGGCATTGTTCGCGTGCAGGGTCGACAGCACCAGATGGCCGGTTTCGGCAAAGGCCAGGGCATGCTCCATGGTTTCGCGGTCGCGGATTTCGCCGATCAGCACAACGTCAGGCGCCTGGCGCAAGGTGTTTTTCAGCGCGGCATGGAAACTGCGCGTATCGACACCGACTTCGCGCTGGTTGATGATCGACTGCCGATGGCGGTGGATGTATTCGATCGGGTCTTCGATAGTGACGATGTGCCCGCTGCTGTGGCGGTTGCGATGATCGATCAACGCCGCCAGCGACGTCGACTTGCCGGAGTCGGTGGCGCCGACAAACAGAATAAGGCCCTGCTTGAGCATGACCGAGTCGAGCAATACCGGCGGCAACTTGAGGTCTTCGAAACGCGGAATATCCAGCTTGACGTTGCGGATGACAATCGACACATCATTGCGCTGCTTGAAAATGTTGACGCGAAAGCGGCCGATGCCGGCGCGCGAGATCGCCAGGTTCATTTCCAGATCGCGGTCGAACTCCTGCCGCTGTTCGGCGTCCATCAGGGAACTGGCGATGGCCGCGACCTCGCCCGGCTTGAACGACTGTTCGCTCAACGGCGTCAGCACCCCTTGAAAACGTGCACTGGGTGGCGCCCCGGTCGACAGGAACAGGTCCGAGCCGTGCTGGCTGGCCAGGCGTGTTAACAATGCATCGATTTCCATGGCAAAAAAGCACCCGCGAAGCTTGCAAAAATTCAGACGTGGCCCGCGGCGGTGACGCAGCGGTACATTGAGCGTCTACCGTCCTCAAGGATTGTAGACGCCGCCTCAACGAACGATGCTCAGGACTGACGTGATGAACGCTGTACCCACCAACGACGATGCGCTGACGCTGATCGCCCGCACCGACTGGAGCCGCAGCCCGCTGGGCAGTGCCAGTGCGTGGCCGCAAAGCCTGCGCACCGCGGTGGACATCGTGCTGCACTCGCCGATGCCGATGCTGTTGCTGTGGGGGCCGCAACTCACGCAGATCTACAACAACGGCTTCGCCATGCTCGCCGGCCACAAGCATCCGCACGCTTTCGGACAACCGGCGCACCTGATATGGCCAGAACTTCGAGACTTTACCGACCCGATTTACAGCGCCGTCCTACAAGGTCAGGTGCGCACCTACACCGAACGCCGCTTCACTTTGCAGCGTGAGGGCAAAGAGTCGGACTTCTGGCTGGACCTGACTTACAGCCCGATCCGCGACGAAACCGCGCAAGTCGCCGGGATTCTGGTCACGGCCATCGAGACGAACGAGCGCAGGCGCATCGCCCTGGAGCTGCAACAACGTTCCGAAGAAAGCCTCAAGGCTCAACGCGAAAGCGAAGAACGCCTGCAACTGGCCCTCGCCGCCACCGATGCGGTGGGCACGTGGGATTGGGACATTGCCGAAGACCGTTTTATCGCCGATACGCATTTCGCCCAGTTGCACGGAGTCGATCCTGCGCAGGCGCGCCAGTTGCCGATCAGCGACTACCTGCAAGGCGTGCATCCCGAAGACCGCGCGATGGTTGCGCGCAGCATCAAGCATTGCATCACGCATGGCACCGAATACGCCGAGGAATATCGCCTGCTGCAGGCCGATGGCGAGTTGCGCTGGGTGTTCGCGCGTGGCCGCTGCTACAAGGATCATCATGGCCGGCCGATGCGTTTCCTCGGTGCCGCGCTGGACCTGACCGAGCGCAAACACACGGAACAGGCGCTGCGCCAGAGTCAGACCGAATTGCAGTTGATCATCAACGCCATGCCGATTCTGATCAGCTACGTCGACCACGAGGAACGTTTTCGCCTGAACAACGCCGCCTACCTGGATTGGTACGGGCTGACGCCGCAGGAGCTGTATGGGCGCACCATCCGCGAGGTCATTGGCGAAGAAGCCTACTTCCTGCGCGCGCCCTACATTGCCGAGGCACTGGCGGGTCGCTCCTGCTCATTCAGCCTCTACACACCGCACCGCGATGGCAGCAACCGCCATGCCTTGATGAATTATTTGCCGCGTCACGGCGCCGATGGTGCGGTGAACGGTTTCTATATCTTCGTCATCGACGAAACCGAACGCAAAAAGACTGAAGAAGCGCTGCGCAATCTCAACGAAACGCTGGAAGAGCGTGTCAGCGCGCGGACCGAACAACTGGCTCAGGCCAATCAACGCCTGCAGAACGAGATGTTCGAACGCGAGCGAGCCGAAGACGCGCTGCGCCATGCGCAGAAGATGGAAGCCGTCGGCCAGCTCACCGGTGGCATTGCCCATGACTTCAACAACATGTTGACCGGGATCATCGGCAGTCTGGACCTGATGCAACGCTATATCGCCAATGGCCGCGCCGATGAGATCGGTCGTTTTACCGAAGCGGCGGTGTCCTCGGCCAATCGCGCCGCCGCACTGACCCATCGGTTGCTGGCGTTTTCGCGGCGCCAGTCGCTGGATCGCAAAACCCTCAACGTCAATGAGCTGATTCATTCGCTGGAGGATCTGATCCGTCGCACCAAGGGCGACCCGATCGAACTTGAACTGCGCCTGGCCGAGCCGGTATGGCCGGTCAGCACTGACGTCAGTCAACTGGAAAATGCCCTGCTCAATCTGGTGATCAATGCCCGCGATGCCATGCCCGACGGCGGCGAGTTGCTGATCGAAACGGCCAACGTCTACCTTGATGGCAGTGATATCACCACGCTGGAACCGGTCAAGGCCGGCGATTACCTGATGCTCGCGGTCAGTGACAACGGCACCGGCATGACGCCTTCCGTGCGCTCCAAGGCCTTCGACCCTTTCTTCACCACCAAGCCGATTGGCCAGGGCACCGGGCTGGGCCTGTCGATGATTTACGGTTTTGCCCAGCAGTCCGGCGGGCATGTCAGCCTCGACAGCCTGCCGGGGCAAGGCACCTGCGTGCGCCTGTATTTGCCACGGTTGCAAGGCCTGGAGCCGGAACGCCCGGCCGCCGAACCTATCCAGCAGCCAACGGCCGCCGCCACCGGTGAAACCGTGGTTGTGGTCGAAGACGACCCGGCGGTGCGCATGCTCGTGCTCGATCTGCTCAAGGATCTGGGTTATCAAGCGTACGAAGCCGAGGACGCAAAAACCGCCCTGCCCTTACTGGAATCGAATCTGCGGGTGGATCTGCTAGTGACCGACGTCGGTTTGCCGGGCATGAACGGTCGGCAACTGGCGGAGATTGCCCGCCAGCATCGGCCGGGGCTGAAAGTGCTGTTCATGACCGGCTATGCGCAGAAAGCCGCCGAACGTCAGGGTTTTCTAGAAGACGGCATGGACATGGTCGCCAAACCCTTTGCCATTGAGCTGCTGGCCAGCAAGATCCGCACGATGATCAGCCAAACCCCGTGACTTGAGGCATAATCCCGCGCCCCGCCGTCACCCCGTTATCAGGTACCGCACGATGAAAGCCCAAGCCCGCCACATTCTGGTGAAAACCGCCGAAGAGGCCGAACAGCTCAAACAACGTATCGCCAAGGGTGAAGCGTTTGATGTACTGGCGAAAAAATTCTCCACCTGCCCGTCCGGCAAGCGTGGCGGCGATCTGGGGGAAGTGCGACCGGGGCAAATGGTCGGCGCGATCGATGCGGTGATCTTCAAAAAACCGCTGCGCACGGTGCATGGGCCGATCAAGAGCAAGTTTGGGTATCACCTGGTCCAAGTCTTCTACCGCGACTGACAAATCCATGTAGGAGCTGCCGCAGGCTGCGATCTGTTGATCTTGTTGTTCAAAATCAGGATCAAAAGATCGCAGCCTTCGGCAGCTCCTACAGGGTTATTGCTTTGCTTGCTTGGGGATCAGGGCGCCAGGGACTTGAATCACCTGACTCGCCAATTGGTGTCCGGCCAGCGCAGCCTCTACCGGACTGCCGCCCATCAAGCGCGCTGCCAGATACGCCGCACTGAACGAATCCCCCGCCGCCGTGGTGTCGACAACCTTCGCAACCTTCTGCGCCGGCACTTCAAACGCCTCGCCATCACAGCAAATCAGACACGCCTCGGCGCCGCGCTTGAGCACCACTTCCGGCGTGCCGATTTGCGCGTAGGTCGCAAACACCTCTTCGCAATCCGCAAAACCAAACAGTGCCTGTTCGTCATCCACCGTCAGCAAAGCCAGGTCGACGTAGGGCAAGACACTGCGATACGCCGCCCGCGCCTCCTCCACCGATGCCCACAAACGTGGACGGTAGTTGTTGTCGAAGACGATCCGCGCATCGCGCTGACGGGCTTCGATCAAGGTCTGGATGAGTTTCTCGCGGCCCTGCACACCGAGCACCGCCAGGGTGATGCCGCTGAAATACAGCACGTCGTAATCCGGCAGCGCGGCGAGGATCGGCTCGGCGGCCGGTGTGGTAAAGCAGTCGCGCACCGCCGCTTCGTTGCGCCAGTAGAGGAAGCGCCGCTCGCCATTGGCGTCGGTCTGGATGCAATACAAGCCCGGCAAGCGACCGGGCAGGCGTTGCACCAGGGTCAGGCCGATGCCTTCGTCCGTCCAGATCCGGCACATGGCATCGCTGAAGCTGTCATCGCCCAGCGCGGTGACGTAGTCGACTTGCGCCTTGTCGCCCAAGGCTCGGGACAAATACACCGCCGTGTTCAGCGTGTCGCCGCCGAAACTTTGCTGCAGGCTGCCGTCGGCGCGTTGCTGAAGTTCGATCATGCATTCGCCGATCAGGGCGATGCGCGGGGTGTTGGGGCCCAAGGGGCTGAGGGTGTTCATCTTGTGGTGTCTCTGTGGATTCACGTGTGTCTGTTACGGCCCCATCGCTGGCAAGCCAGCTCCCACAAGGATTAGCAATCAACCCCCGGCCCCTGTGGGAGCTGGCTTGCCAGCGATTGGGTGCGACGCGGTCTCAGGCCTTAGAAACAGGTTTCCATGCGCTCGACCACGGTCAGTTGATCATCCACCAGCAAACCGACGCGCCACTTGTCGAACGTCAGGCACGGATGCGACGTCCCAAAGGAGATGATGTCGCCAACGCGCAACGTCACGCCCGGTGCCACCGTCATGAATGCGTGCTGATCCATCACTGCCGTCACTTTGCAGGCACTGACGTCGTCGCCCGTCGCTGGCACCACGCCAGCCTTGTAACGCAGCAATGGCACCGGCAATCCGGCATCAAACGCGACATCACGTTTGCCCAAAGCAATCACCGCAAACCCCGGCTCCGGCATCGACTGGACATGTGCCCAGACTTCCAGCGCCGGGCGCAAACCCTCTTGCAGGTCACTGCGGCGATCGAGCACGCAGCACTGCGCTTCTTTATAGATCCCGTGGTCGTGCGCAACATAACTGCCCGGACGCAAGACGCTGAGGAAGCGTCCGCCAGCATTCTGCGCTTCGAACGATTCGGCAATCAGGTCGTACCACGCCGAGCCCGACGCAGTGATGATCGGCTTGGCAATCGCAAACGCGCCGCTGTCCTGCAACTGCACGGCCAAGCGCACCAGCGAGGCGGCGAATTCACGAATGCCACTGACCGCGTGATCGCCGTGGATCACCCCTTCGTAACCTTCGATGCCGGTCAGGGCCAGCGCCGGTTGGGCGTTGATGGCCTTGGCCAGTTCAATGACTTCCTGCTCGCTGCGGCAACCGCAACGACCACCGACCACGCCGTACTCGATCATCACGTTCAACTTGACCCCGCGCGAAGCGAAGTACGCCCCGAGAGCGGCGACGTTGTCCGGGTGATCGACCATGCAGTAGAAATCGAATGACGGATCGGCCAGCAGATCGGCAATCAGTGCCATGTTCGGCGTGCCGACCAGTTGGTTGGCCATCAGCACCCGGCGCACACCGTGGGCATAGGCTGCGCGGGTCTGCGTGGCGCTGGCGAGGGTGATGCCCCACGCGCCGGCGTCGAGCTGACGCTTGAACAGCGCCGGGGTCATGCTGGTTTTGCCGTGGGGCGCCAGCTCGGCGCCGCTGTCGCTGACAAAACTTTGCATCCAGCGGATGTTGTGCTCCAGCGCTTCGCGATGCAGCACCAGCGCGGGCAGGCTGACGTCTCGCGCCAGGTGCGCGCCGATGCTGGCGTCGCCTTTTTCCCCGGCAGTATTGATGGCAGTCGTCATGGTCGAACTCCTCACATTCGCGGCCGCAGGCGGTCGCGGTTATTCGTTGATACGCCGGGCGAGGCTGTTGGCACTCTCGATCAGCACCCGGCGATAGTCGTTGTAATTGTTCTTCGCATCGGCCCGTGGGGCGACGATGCACAAGGTGCAGATGGCCACGCCGTTACGGTCTTTGACCGGGGCGGCGAAGCAATGGGTAAAGGTGTCGGCGACACTGTCGAAAGAGAAAAATCCATCGAGGCCGGCCTGGCGGATTTGCGCCAGAAACAGTTCCAGCGGCAAGCGCTCGCCGTCGGGCAGGATGTAGTCGTCTTCGTCGATCAGGTCGATGATCTGCTGGTCGCTCAAGTGTGCAAGCAGCAAGCGACCGGAAGCCGTCCACGGGATCGGCGCGTTTTCGCCGATATCGGAGGAGATGCGAAAATGCCGCTCTCCCTCCTTCATCAGCGCCACCGTGTATTTGCGCCCGTTGAGCAGGCACATCTGCGCGGTTTCATGGGTCTGGCTGACGATCTCCTGCAAGGCGTGATCGGCTTCGCGACTGAGGTCGAAATGACGTAGATGCGCCTGCCCGAGGAAATACAGCTGCCGGCCGAGATAGACATGACCGTCCTTGCCCACCGGCTCGAGAATCCGTCGCTCCAGCAACGAGGCAACCAATTCGTAGACCGTGGATTTCGGGCTGCCGATGCCGTTGGCAATATCGTTCGGGCGCAGCGGCTGGCCGATCTCCTTGAGGAAGTCGAGGATATCGAACGCCCGGTCCAGACCGCGGGCCCGGCGTTTGATGGTGTCTTCGGTCATGTCATTACTCACTCAATATTCCCTGTAGGAGCTGCCGCAAGCTGCGATCTTTTGATCTTGCCTTTCTGGCGCTTCCAAAAATGCCAAAAGATCGCAGCCTTCGGCAGCTCCTACAAGGGTCATCGTCAGTCAGGTAACCGTTTACGCGCAAACGCGCGAGTGATCAGGGCTTTTTCTTGTAGGCGATGCAGTCGATCTCGACCTTGCAATCAACCATCATGCTCGCCTGCACACAGGCTCGCGCCGGGGCGTGCTCGGGTTTGAAGTACTCGCCGAAAACCTTGTTGAAACTGCTGAAATCACGCGGATCGTCCAGCCACACACCGGCGCGCACGACATCTTCCAGGCCATACCCGGCCTCTTCGAGAATCGCGATCAGGTTCTTCATGGTCTGGTGAGTCTGCTCGACGATGCCGCCGACAATGATCTCGCCATCCACCGCTGGCACCTGCCCGGAAACGTGCAGCCAGCCATCCGCCTCGACAGCGCGGGCGAATGGACGTGGCTGGGGGCCAG
>NZ_AKJD01000056.1 GCF_000282515.1 Pseudomonas sp. GM80 | reverse complement strand
GATCTTTTGATCTTGATTTTAAAAACCAACGTCAAAAGATCGCAGCCTTCGGCAGCTCCTACACAGGGGTTCTCAGAATTTCACTTCCGGGGCCTTTTCCGCACCGGGTGTGGTGGCTTCGAAGGTTTCGCGGATCGGCAAGTCGCTGTACATCACGCTGTGCCAGAGGCGACCGGGGAAGGTGCGGATTTCGGTGTTGTATTTCTGCACCGCCAGAATGAAATCGCGGCGCGCCACGGCGATGCGGTTTTCCGTGCCCTCAAGTTGCGATTGCAGGGCGAGGAAGTTCTGGTTGGCCTTCAGATCCGGGTAGCGCTCGGAGACCACCATCAAGCGACTCAAGGCGCCAGTCAGTTGATCCTGTGCCTGCTGGAACTGCTTGAGCTTCTCGGGATTGTCGAGGGTGCTGGCGTCGACCTGAATCGAAGTCGCCTTGGCCCGCGCCTCGATCACCGCCGTCAGCGTTGCTTCCTCATGCTTGGCGTAGCCCTTCACCGTTTCCACCAGGTTGGGGATCAGGTCGGCGCGGCGCTGGTACTGGTTCTGCACTTGGCCCCACGCCGCTTTGGCCTGCTCGTCGAGGGTCGGGATGTTGTTGATGCCGCACGCCGTCAGCAATGTGGCCATGACCAGTAACGTGGCGACCTGCAAGCGCGAGCGGTAGGTTGGGCTGACATTCATCAGAGTGATGCTCCCTGGCACATTGGATTAAAAATCCGGTGGAGAAACATTCGCGACCGGCTCTTGGGGCATAATCGGCCGCGCCACTGGATTGGTACGGGTTAATGGGCTAAAAAGTGCCCTGCGCGATCACGCTGCCGAGGCTCGGCGGTCGTTTTTGGCTCGGTGTTTTCGAGCTTGCACCCGAACAACAATAGTCGCTCCCTAAATTTTGGCTGGCCGGTGTTGCATTGCCGTTTGTGCCCTAGAGAAAAATATTCATGAAGAAGCTGTGTTTGCTGGGTCTGTTCGTCAGCCTGGCCAGTCATCAAGTATTGGCCGCCACGACCCCGGTACCCCTGGAAAACAAGGACGCGTTCATCAGCAACCTGATGAACCAGATGACCCTCGATGAAAAGATCGGCCAGTTACGCCTGATCAGCATCGGCCCGGAGATGCCCCGCGAACTGATCCGCAAAGAGATTGCCGCCGGCAACATCGGTGGCACGTTCAACTCGATCACCCGCCCGGAAAACCGGCCGATGCAGGACGCCGCCATGCGCAGCCGTCTGAAGATCCCGATGTTTTTCGCCTATGACGTGATCCACGGTCACCGCACAATTTTCCCGATCCCGCTGGCCCTCGCGTCGAGCTGGGACATGGACGCCATCGGCCAGTCCGGCCGCGTCGCCGCCAAGGAAGCCGCTGCCGACAGCCTCGACATCACCTTCGCGCCGATGGTCGACATCTCCCGCGACCCGCGCTGGGGCCGCAGCTCCGAAGGTTTCGGTGAAGACACCTACCTGACCTCGCGCATCGCCGGCGTCATGGTGCGCGCCTATCAGGGCGCTACCCCGAGCGCGGCCGACAGCATCATGGCCAGCGTCAAACATTTCGCCCTGTATGGCGCGGTTGAAGGTGGTCGCGACTACAACACCGTCGACATGAGCCCGGTGAAGATGTACCAGGATTACCTGCCGCCGTACCGCGCCGCGATTGATGCCGGCGCCGGTGGCGTGATGGTTGCGCTGAACTCGATCAACGGCATTCCGGCCACGGCCAACACCTGGCTGATGAACGATCTGCTGCGCCGCGACTGGGGCTTCAAAGGCCTGGCGGTCAGCGACCACGGCGCGATCTTCGAACTGATCAAGCACGGTGTCGCCCGCGACGGTCGTGAAGCGGCGAAGCTGGCGATCAAGGCCGGCATCGACATGAGCATGAACGATACCCTCTATGGCAAAGAACTCCCGGGGCTGCTCAAGGCCGGCGAGATCGAACAGAAAGACATCGACAACGCCGTGCGCGAAGTCCTCGCGGCCAAGTACGACATGGGCCTGTTCAAGGATCCATACCTGCGCATCGGCAAAGCTGAAGATGATCCGGCCGACACCTATGCCGAAAGCCGCCTGCACCGTGCCGAGGCCCGCGAAGTCGCGCGCCGCAGTCTGGTGCTGCTGAAGAACCAGAACGAAACACTGCCACTGAAGAAAGACGCGAAAGTCGCACTGGTCGGCCCGTTGGCCAAGGCGCCGATCGACATGATGGGCAGTTGGGCAGCAGCGGGTAAACCGACGCAATCGGTGACCCTGTTCGACGGCATGAGCTCGGTGATCGGCAACAAGTCGAACCTGATCTACGCCCGTGGCGCCAACATCACCAGCGACAAGAAAGTGCTGGATTACCTGAACTTCCTCAACTTCGATGCCCCGGAAGTGGTCGATGACCCGCGTCCGGCCAACGTGCTGATCGACGAAGCGGTGAAAGCGGCGAAGGATGCTGACGTGATCGTTGCCGCTGTCGGCGAGTCGCGTGGCATGTCCCACGAATCGTCCAGCCGTACCGACCTGAACATCCCGGAAAACCAGCGTGAGCTGATCCGCGCGTTGAAAGCCACCGGCAAACCGCTGGTGCTGGTATTGATGAACGGCCGCCCGCTGACCATTCTCGAAGAGAACCAGTCGGCTGATGCGATTCTGGAAACCTGGTTCAGCGGCACCGAGGGCGGCAACGCCATCGCCGACGTGCTGTTCGGCGACTACAACCCGTCGGGCAAACTGCCGGTGACCTTCCCGCGTTCCGTGGGCCAGATCCCGACCTACTACAACCACCTGAGCATTGGCCGGCCGTTTACGCCGGGCAAACCGGGCAACTACACCTCGCAGTATTTCGATGACACCACAGGTCCGCTGTTCCCGTTCGGTTATGGCCTGAGCTACACCCATTTCGCCCTGAGCGACATGGCGCTGTCGTCGACCACGCTGAACGCCACTGGCAAACTCGACGCCAGCGTTATGCTGAAAAACACCGGCAAGCGTGACGGCGAAACCGTGGTGCAGTTGTACATTCAGGACGTCACCGGTTCGATGATCCGCCCGGTGAAAGAACTGAAGAACTTCCAAAAGATCATGCTCAAGGCCGGCGAACAGAAAGTCGTGCACTTCACCATCACCGAGGATGACCTGAAGTTCTATAACGCCCAGCTCAAATACGCGGCAGAGCCTGGCAAGTTCAACGTGCAGATCGGCCTGGATTCGCAGGACGTGACACAGCAGAGCTTTGAACTGCTGTAACAGCAGCAACACTGCAAAACCTGTGGGAGCTGGCTTGCCAGCGATGGCGGCCTAACAGTCAATTGATATGTTGAATGTGACGGCCTCATCGCTGGCAAGCCAGCTCCCACAAAGTTTTTTGGTGTGACCGCTACCCGCGGCGATCGAGGATGTTGACGACCACCCGATCCACCCATCCCCAGATCCGCTGCTTGACCCGCCGCCACAACGGCCGGCGCTGCCACTCCTCCAGACTCACCCGCTGACTCAGCCCGAAGTCCTTCACAAAACTCGCCTGCACCGCTGCCGTCAACGACGGATCCAGCGCCTCCAGATTCGCCTCCAGATTGAAGCGCAGGTTCCAGTGATCGAAGTTGCACGAGCCGATGCTCACCCAATCGTCCACCAGCACCATTTTCAAATGCAGGAAGCACGGCTGATATTCGAAGATCTGCACCCCGGCCTTGAGCAGTCGCGGGTAGTAGCGATGTCCGGCATAACGCACCGACGGGTGATCGGTGCGCGGCCCGGTCAGTAGCAAACGTACATCGACACCGCGCGCAGCAGCCTTGCGCAGGGAGCGGCGGATTTTCCAGGTTGGCAGGAAATACGGCGTGGCCATCCAGATGCGTTTTTGCCCACTGTTCAATGCACGGAACAACGATTGCAGAATGTCGCGATGTTGGCGGGCATCGGCATACGCCACGCGGCCCATGCCCTCGCCCTTGTCCGGTACGCGCGGTAATCGCGGCAGACCGAAATGCGCGGCCGGGCGCCAGGCGCGGCGATAGCGGTTGGCGATCCACTGACGATCAAACAGCAATTGCCAGTCGATCACCAACGGCCCGCTGATCTCGACCATCACTTCGTGCCATTCGCTGGTGTCATGCCCCGGCGTCCAGAACTCGTCGGTGACGCCGGTGCCGCCGACCACCGCCAGCCGCTGATCAACCAGCAGTAATTTGCGGTGATCGCGATAGAAATTGCCGACCCAGCGCCGCCAGTTCAGCCGATTGTAGAAACGCAGTTCCACCCCGGCATGGGTCAGGCGCTGGCGCAGATTGAGGGTGAACGCGAGGCTGCCGTAATCGTCGAACAGGCAGCGCACGCGCACCCCACGTTCGGCCGCCAGCACCAGCGCTTGCACGATGGTTTCGGCACAAGCGCCGGCCTCTACCAGATACAGCTCAAGCTCGATCTGCTCCTGCGCGCCAGCGATCTGCTCAAGCATGCGCGGAAAGAATTGCGGGCCGTCGATCAACAGCTCGAAACGGTTGCCGTCACGCCATGGGAACACTGCGCCGCGCATGTCAGCGCGCCGTGAAAATCAGCACCGCACCCACCGGCACCGACAGACTGATGGCCGACAGGTCGGCGAGTTTGCGCAGGCTTTCCAGCCCCGGCGCCAGATCAAAATCTTCGGCGTTGATCACCAGCGGCTCGAGGGTGACGACCTGAAAGCGCCGATCATCGAGGCGCGTCGCCAGCAATTCGGCGGGGTATTCGTGTTTTTTGCCATGCAGGTTGACGGTCAGCGGCAGGCGCAATTCCAGCTGCGCGCCGGGGGCCAGATCGTTGATCGGGCGCAGGTCGATCTGGGTGGTGATGGTCGCTTCGGGGAATTGCTCGATCTGGAACAGCTCCTTACGCATGCGCTCATCGCGCAGCGGGATGCCGCTGTTGATCGAGTCCAGCTCGACTTCGACTTCGGCGCGACCGTCGGGATCGACCTTGCCGTGCAGCACCAGAAAGCGCTGCACTTCGGAAATGTGGGCATTTTTCGTGCTGACGAACGACAGCCGCGACGACTCGCCGTCCAGATACCAATTGGCCTGCGCCGGCAGCGCGACGGCGGCGAGCAACAGGCTGGACAGGGTTGCACAGAGGGAGCGGTTGAACATTGAGGACTCGTGGGGCCGATAAACCTGCACGAACCTTAACTGGCTGGGGCGTTATTGCAAACTTTCACAGAGCTTCCGCTGATTTCCCTGGGTAAGGGGGGTCCTGTGGCGAGGGGATTATCCCCGCTGGGCTGCGAAGCGGCCCCTTGCGGTGTGTCATTGAAACCCTACATTCAGGATTTGCGACTGCTGCGCAGCCGAGCGGGGATAAATCCCCTCGCCACAAAAACACCCTAAACCTCCAAAATCCATTCACCCCAAACATCGGCATTCAGCGCACGCAAACTCAGACGCAGAACCGCCTGCTGCGGAATGACGTTGGCCGCCTCCCCCGCTTGCAGTGTGCCAACGGTGACCACCGCTGCCTGCTGCGCATCGATGTTGCGCGCGACCACAGATTGCAGCGCCATCACCACACTCGCCGCAGCCACCAGCGGATCGACCGTCAGGTGTGGCATCGAACCGTGGCCGCCAACGCCTTCGATGACCACGTTGAGCAAGTCCTGCGAAGCCATCATCGGCCCTTCGCGAAAGCCCAGATGCCCGGCAGGCAGGCCCGGCATGTTGTGCATGCCGAACAATGCATCGCACGGGAAGCGTTCAAGCAGGCCAGAATGTGCTGATGTCGGGGCATGACGGTTCTCCTCGCGCGGGTGTTCCCGGTCTTGTTGTTTGCAATGAACTCACGACACGTTGGAAAGCAGCTCGTGCTCACTGCCAGATAACCGCGAGACGCGCGCGAGGACAATCGAATGTGGTTCCACAGAGTGGAACCCGAGATCTTCTGGCTCTGCGAACACCTTGTGAACCGACACAAACCCTGTGGGAGCTGGCTTGCCAGCGATAGCGTCGGCACAGGCGATATTTTTTGACTGACACACCGCCATCGCTGGCAAGCCAGCTCCCACAGGGTTCTCTATTTTACAGGGTTAAGATGATGCCCCTTGGATCAGGGATTGAGGCGGCAGCCCTGGCGTTCGCTTTGCCACTGGGCGCTGTTGCTGCGGCCCATGCCGCTGACGGTGATGGTTTTGCTGGCGGGGTCATCGCTGAACTGGCTGATCGGCAGCCACTGTTTTACGTAGCCACGGCAATACTCGGCATCGTTATTCATCACGTAGCGGCACGAACAATATTCCTTGGCGGTGTAGGCGCTGATGATGTCCGGGAAGGCCCACACATTTTCACGCTCGTAGACCATCCAGCCGAGCAGAAGAACCAGCAGCAACAGCGAAAAACGCTTCATGGCCACACCGCCTTCAGCACACGTTTAAGCAACTCGTTATGACGGTAGCTGCCATCGCGATCATCGCCATAACGGACGATCACCAGTTTCTCGCTGGGAATCACATACAGCGCCTGCCCCCAATGGCCGAGGGCAGCGAAGGTATCGGACGGCGCATCGGGCCACGGCGATGCCGCGCCATCTACCGCTCGATTGAGCCACCACTGTCCGCCGGGCACGGCTTCGTCCTGATGGGCCTGGTAACCGGCGAACGGTTTCAGGTTGAACCCGAGCCAATCCTTGGGCAGCAACTGCTGGGCATCCCAACGCCCGTCGCGGGCCATCAACAGCCCGACTCGCGCCAGATCCCGTGCGGTGAGATAGGCGTAAGACGAAGCGACAAAAGTGCCCGTCGCATCGGTTTCCCACACGGCGTGGTGGATGCCCAAAGGCTCAAACAGCGCTGTCCACGGATAGTCGGGATAACGCTGCGGGCCGACGATGTTTTTCAATGCGGCGGCGAGCAGATTGCTGTCGCCGCTGGAGTAACGGAAGGCCTGCCCCGGCGCAGCGTAGCTGTCTTGTTCGGCAGTGAACGCGGCCATGTCGCGATGACCACGGGTGTAGAGCATCGCCACTACCGAAGATTTTAGCGGCGCGTATTCGTAGTCTTCCTGCCAATCGATACCTGAAGCCCAATGCAGCAGATCGGCGAGTTTGATGTCCGGGTGTTTAGCCAGCGGCGGGTAATACTTTGCGGCCGGGTCTTCGAGTTTGAACAGGCCTTCGCCGTACGCCACACCGAGCACGGTGGCCATCAGGCTTTTGCTGATCGACCAGGTCAGGTGCGGGGTTTGCGCGTTGGTTGGGCCGGCGTAGCGTTCGTAGATGATCTGGCCGTCGCGGATGATCAGCAAGGCGTCGGTGCGGATGCCTATGCGGGTGGTGTCGTCGCGGGGTGGGAAGGCGTAACTTTCCAGCGCCCCTGTATCGGTGATGGTCGCGCCGATTGGCCACTGCTCGCCAGGCCATGGTTCGGCGTGAACGGTGCAGCTGATCAACAGTAGAAACAGCGACAGGCCTTTGCACATGGTGAAGTCTCGGCAGACAAGTGTGCTGATCCTAGCCCGGAAAAATGACAATCTGCCCTGTAGGAGCTGCCGCAGGCTGCGATCTTTTGACGTTGTTTTTGAAAGACAAGATCAAAAGATCGCAGCCTGCGGCAGCTCCTACAGGGGACGTTGAAAAGCTTTGGCCAGGCGTTTGGCTCGGGCGGCGGAGGCCAACCGCATCACTCCTTGATCGCGCTGCCACATCATCGCCCACTCCGGATTACCGTCGCACAACGCCTGACTCACCTCGCCCTCCAGCGAATCAAACTGCGCAAACAACCCACCCAGCAACACATGCCCGGCCGGATTGTTCGGCGGTTGCCGACTCGCCTCTGCACACCCGGCCAACAGCGCCAGCAAGCGCAATTGCAGCGCTTGCGGCCAATCGCTGTCCTGCCCGACGCCATACAGCCACGCGGTCATCGCGCTCAACACATAGACATCTTCAAGGGTACGGAACGGTTTCACATAAGCGTCCCAACCATCCCCCGCCAACAACTCACACTGCGCGCCATCGAGCAGCAACCGGCCATGACTGATGTCCGGCATCAACGGCAGCGCCGGCAGTTTTTCCACGCTCACGCCGGGTTCGCCGCGATACACCACGGCCAGACTCAGACGCGGACTTTCGCCGGGTTCTTCACTGCGCGCGGCAATCAACAGCCAGTCCGCCGCATCGCCGGCGGTGACGAAATCCTTGCGTCCGCTCAGGCGCAAATCGCTCAGCCGCGTTTGCATATCCGCCGGGCGCAGGCTGCGCTGTTCGGTCGCACACAACGCACCGAGGCTCAGCGGCGCGCTCGGCCACAGCATGCGCAATGCCGCCTGATAACCGACCAGAAACGCCAGCCCCGGCGTCGCCATCCGCCGCCCACCGGCGACCGCCAATTCGAACGGTGTGACGTTGCCCAGTTGCTGCAACAACGTCGCGAAACCCTCGGCCAGGTCAGCAACGGCGGGCAATCGTTCACGGCTGTGCAGCAGATCTGGCCAGGGCATAAGAGGCTCCTTGTGGGCTGTCATATAAGCATCACCGAACGTTCATGGCGATGACACCGGGGCTACATAGCCTGACTTTGCACAACACGGCTGCATAAAGAAAGTCGATCGGCTGCAACCCACGACGGGTTCAAGGCCCGTACGGAGATTCACATGACTCAGATCGCCCGCATCAGCGACACCGGCAATGAACGCCGCCTGCAAGCCGAACGCCTGATCGGCGCCGAGGCCTTGCAGCAAGCCCAGGCCTTGCGCTTCAACGTCTTCAGCGGCGAGTTCAACGCCAAACTGAAAGGCGCGGAACTGGGTCTGGACATGGATGATTATGATGTTCACTGCAGCCACATCGGCGTGCGTGATTTGAACACCGGCCGCTTGGTGGCGACCACGCGTCTGCTCGATCACACCGCCGCCAGCAGCCTCGGCAAGTTCTACAGCGAAGAAGAATTCAGCCTGCATGGCCTGGCGCATCTGCAAGGTCCGATCCTCGAAATCGGCCGCACCTGCGTCGACCCGGCGTACCGCAACGGTGGCACCATTGCAGTGTTGTGGGGCGAGTTGGCCGAGGTGTTGAATCAGGGCGGCTACAGCTATCTGATGGGTTGCGCGAGCATTCCGATGCAGGACGGCGGCGTTCAGGCGCACGCGATCATGCAGCGCCTGCGCGAACGCTATCTGTGCACCGAACACCTGCGCGCCGAGCCGAAGAAACCGCTGCCGACGCTGGATATTCCATCGAACGTAATCGCGGAAATGCCACCGCTGCTCAAGGCCTATATGCGCCTGGGCGCGAAGATCTGTGGCGAGCCGTGCTGGGACGAAGACTTCCAGGTCGCCGACGTGTTCATCCTGCTCAAGCGCGACGAACTCTGCCCGCGCTACGCCAAGCACTTCAAGGCGGCCGTGTGATGAGCCGGCTGCGGGTGTACGCGCGGATCGCGCGGGTGCTGCTGGTGGTCTCGCTCGGTTTGACCATGGCCAGCGTGTTCGGCGTGTTCGAACGCATTGGTCTGGCGCATTCGATGGAGCGGCGTCAGCGCTGGTCGAGTTTTTTCATGGCACGCCTGAGCAACGCCCTGCCCTTTCGCATGACCGTGCTCGGCGAGCTGCCGAAGCAACCGATGTTGTGGGTCAGCAATCATGTGTCGTGGACGGACATTCCGTTGCTCGGCATGCTCACGCCGCTGTCGTTTCTGTCCAAGGCTGAAGTGCGCACCTGGCCGGTGGCCGGTTGGCTGGCCGCGAAGGCTGGCAGCCTGTTCATCCGCCGTGGTTCGGGCGACAGCCAGTTGATCCGCAAGCAGATGACCCGTCACCTGCAAACCGCTCACCCGCTGCTGATGTTCCCGGAAGGCACCACCACCGATGGCCGCTCGCTGCGCACGTTTCACGGTCGCTTGCTGGCGGCGGCGATTGATTCCGAGGTGATGCTGCAACCGGTGGCGATCCGTTATCTGCGTAACGGCGAGATCGATGCGCTGGCGCCGTTCATTGGCGACGATGATCTGCTCTCGCACCTGATGCGCCTGTTCAGCAACGATTGCGGGGATGTCGAAGTTCACCTGCTCAAGCCAATTGCCTGTCAGGGTCGCGAACGTGCGGCGCTGGCGTTCGAGGCGCAGCAGGCGGTGCAGAAGGCGTTGTTTGGATCGATCCCGGAAACCCGACAATCACCCATGCGCCCTGCAATCGCTGCCTGAAAATACAAACTCTGAAATCACCCTAAGACCCTGTGGGAGCTGGCTTGCCAGCGATAGTGGCAGACCAGTCGACATCTAAGCTGGATGTGCCGCCGCCATCGCTGGCAAGCCAGCTCCCACAGGGATTCAGGTTGTCTGAGAGAGTTGAGAAAAGTGCTGGAGATGCGGGTAGAAGAGCCGGAAGTCTTCACTCAACGGCTCATACAACCGCCGCAACTCCTGCATCGCCCCCGCCAGCTCTTCTGGCCGGCTCAAGCGCCGCGAGATCCCGCGCAACACCTGCTCCAGCACTTCAAATTGCTGGTACGAACCCAACCAGTCATTGGCGACCATGTGCGGCGCAATCTTCGCCAGTCGCTCGGGCAACTGCTGCTCATGGGTGAGTACCCGATAAACGTCTGCGGTAAAGATCTCCAGCGGTTGATCGGCGTACAACCGCCAGTCTCGCGCCAAACAGTGATCGAAAAACACATCGAGCACGATTCCCGCATAACGCCGCCGCGTATCGGTAAACCGCCCCAAGGCGATGTCCACCAGCGGATGGCGATCGGTAAACACGTCAATCCGTCGATGCAGTTGAATCGCCGCTTCCACCTCCGGCGCAAACTGCCCTTGCAACCGACCTTTGACGAAATCGCCATAGAGGCTGCCGAGCAGTTGACCGGGGCGCTGGCCACCGAGGTGCAAATGTGCGAGATAGTTCATGGGCGCAGCTTAGCACCGCGCCCTGCAATCGACACCTCACCATATCGTTATAACCCGATATACCGATTTATGCGCTCATCAGATCAAAATCATATTGGTATATCGCGAAATACCGATTTAAAGTTCGCCTCATCGCGATATAGCGTTGTACTCAACCGAGCACCCTGCCATGAACCTTGACCTCGACGAAATAATAAAAGCCCTGGCGCACCCAGTACGGCGAGACATCCTCAACTGGCTGAAAGACCCGAAAGCCGAGTTTCCGGAACAGCTGCACAACCACGAGTACGGCATCTGCGCCGGACAGATCGATCAGCGCTGCGGCCTGTCACAGTCGACCGTTTCTGCCCACCTCGCGACGTTGCAACGCGCAGGACTGATCAGCAGCCAGAAGGCCGGTCAGTGGCATTTTTTCAAACGTAACGAGGACGTGATCCA
Source organism: Pseudomonas sp. GM80 (assembly GCF_000282515.1). Taxonomy (GTDB): domain Bacteria; phylum Pseudomonadota; class Gammaproteobacteria; order Pseudomonadales; family Pseudomonadaceae; genus Aquipseudomonas. The sequence continues at coordinate 26,835 of NZ_AKJD01000056.1, read as the reverse complement.
GGCGTTCCTCAGCACCCTCAGTAAAGAGCTCTGACCCTTAACGTCAGCCAGCCGACAAGGAAACACGCATGCCCCTCTCGCTACTCATCCTCGCCTTGAGCGCCTTTGCCATCGGCACCACCGAATTCGTCATCATGGGCCTGTTGCCCGATGTCGCGGCCGACCTCGGTGTGTCGATTCCCGGCGCCGGCTGGCTGGTGACCGGTTACGCCCTGGGCGTGGCCATCGGCGCGCCATTCATGGCCATGGCCACCGCCAAACTGCCGCGTAAAGCGGCACTGGTCGCGTTGATGGGCATCTTTATTGTCGGCAACCTGCTCTGTGCCATGGCCAGTGATTACAACGTGCTGATGTTCGCCCGAGTGATCACCGCGCTGTGCCACGGTGCGTTCTTCGGCATCGGTTCGGTGGTGGCGGCCAATCTGGTACCGGCTAACAAGCGTGCATCGGCGGTGGCCTTGATGTTCACCGGTCTGACTTTGGCCAACGTGCTTGGCGTGCCGTTGGGCACTGCGCTGGGTCAGCAATACGGCTGGCGCTCGACCTTCTGGGCGGTGACCGTGATTGGTGTGATTGCGCTGATCGGCCTGATCCGCTTCCTGCCAGCCAAGCGCGATGAGGAAAAACTCGACATGCGCGCCGAACTCGCCGCCCTCAAAGGCGCCGGGATCTGGCTGTCGCTGAGCATGACCGCACTGTTCGCCGCCTCCGTCTTCACCCTGTTCACCTACGTCGCGCCGTTGCTCGGCGAAGTCACCGGCGTGTCGCCGCGTGGCGTGACCTGGACGCTGATGTTGATCGGCCTGGGCCTGACCGTCGGCAACATCATCGGCGGCAAGCTCGCCGACAAAGGCATGGCCGCCACGCTGATCGGCGTATTCATCGCCATGGCCGTGGTCTCCACCGTGCTGACCTGGACCAGCGTCGCGCTGATCCCGACTGAAATCACTCTGTTCCTCTGGGCCACTGCGTGTTTCGCCGCCGTGCCTGCACTGCAAGTCAACGTGGTGACCTTCGGCAAAGCTGCACCGAACCTGGTCTCGACCCTGAACATCGGCGCCTTCAACGTCGGCAACGCCCTCGGCGCCTGGGTCGGCGGCAGCGTCATCGCCCACGGCTATGGCCTGACCAGCGTGCCACTCGCGGCCGCCGCCCTGGCAGTGCTCGCCCTGCTGGTGACCCTGATTACTTTCCGTCAGAACGGCAATACCGATCTGGCCCCCGCTACTCACTGATTAACTTTCACCTACGAGGGTTGTAGACATGGCAACTATTTTCGATCCAATCAAACTCGGCGACGTCGAGCTGGCCAACCGCATCATCATGGCTCCACTGACCCGCTGCCGCGCCGATGAAGGCCGCGTACCGAATGCGTTGATGGCTGAATATTATGTCCAGCGCGCCTCCGCCGGCCTGATCCTCAGCGAAGCCACTTCGGTGACGCCGATGGGCGTGGGCTACCCGGACACCCCGGGCATCTGGTCCAACGACCAAGTGCGCGGCTGGGCCAACGTGACCAAAGCCATTCACGGCGCTGGCGGTAAGATCTTCCTGCAACTGTGGCACGTCGGTCGCGTCTCGCACCCCTCGTACCTCAACGGTGAAGCGCCGGTTGCCCCGAGCGCCATTCAGCCAAAAGGTCACGTCAGCCTGGTTCGTCCAATGGCCGACTACCCGACTCCGCGCGCACTGGAAACCGCTGAAATCGCCGACATCGTCGACGCCTACCGCACCGGTGCCGAGAACGCCAAAGCCGCCGGTTTTGACGGCGTGGAAATCCACGGTGCCAACGGTTACCTGCTCGACCAGTTCCTGCAAAGCAGCACCAACCAGCGCACCGATAACTACGGCGGCTCCCTGGAAAACCGTGCGCGTCTATTGCTGGAAGTGACTGACGCTGCGATCGAAGTCTGGGGTGCCGGCCGTGTCGGTGTACACCTGGCACCGCGCGCCGACTCCCACGACATGGGTGACGACAACCTGGCGGAAACCTTCACCTACGTCGCACGTGAATTGGGCAAACGCGGTATCGCGTTCATCTGCTCCCGTGAAAAGGAAGGCGCGGACAGCCTCGGCCCGCAACTCAAAGAAGCGTTCGGCGGCCCGTACATCGCCAACGAGCGCTTCACCAAGGACAGCGCCAACGCATGGCTGGCCAGTGGCAAGGCTGACGCGGTGGCGTTTGGCGTACCGTTCATTGCCAACCCGGATCTGCCGGCTCGCTTGCAGGCCGATGCGCCGTTGAATGAAGCGCGCCCGGAGTTGTTCTACGCTAAAGGCCCGGTGGGTTATATCGACTACCCGACGCTGTAAGCCGTACTACGAAAAAAACAAAAGCCCCGACGTGTAAACGTCGGGGCTTTTTTATTAGCCTCCATCCATGCAACTTACCCCTGTATACATAACGGGCAATCATTCTACATATCCGCAAATACAAGCCCGAATGAACTTCCTGTTGATGACTGATAGTTTTATTCAAACATCAAAAGGAGCTGCACCATGGAAGGTAATACCGGTATCAACATTGATGACTACGAAGATTTCGAAGAATACGAAATCATTGAGCAGGTCGACCTCGCTTCGGTGAATTCGACACTGGTGTTTGCACTGGCACAGATCAACCCGATCGCCGCGGCTATTCTGCAGACTGCTCTGGCGGGCCTTTCTCCTGAGAAAGTGCTCGCCCTCGAGGATAAATCACAGATCCCTTCGGCCCTCCTCGACCACTTCAAGCAGGCCAATGATGCGGAACAGGATGAATGGAACAGCATTTCGCGCATTGGCTCTTATACGAGCATCCTGTTCAACATTTATAACAACACCAACGAAGTGTTCACATTGCGCCATGCCAACTGGGACCACAGCCGCGTAGCCACTTCCGACTTCGACATTGAGCCCATGCAAACCATGAGCTTTACTTTGCGCCACGAAATACCGGTGGTTAAAGTCAGTTCAAAAACCAAAGGCCCGACAACGATCAATCATGGTTTTTCGTATGCAAGCGAGTCGTACGGTTTCGAGTTTTCGACGCTACTGAAACTCAAGAAAAAGTACTCTACGTTTTCGTTCTCGCCACCGACCATTCCCCATCGCGAGCATAAAGTCGCTTCGACGGGACGCAAGGCCTTGCGCTGCAGTTCGAAAATCTCGCGCGCGCTGCCGAATCGCCCTTACAGCTACGCGGTAGCCATCACACTGGGCTGACAGATCAACGACACTGACAGGTGCCTCGCAACGGGGCACTTTTGCATCGGCTGTTCGCGTATTGCCGCGCAAGCTGCCGGATGCGGCCCATACGATCATATCCGGGCAACAATTTTCCTACAAAATAGCCCGGCATCCGGCTGTCAACGGACAAACCGAGCGTATATAAATGCACTCTTGCTCAACCCCACACGTGGTAAAACTCTGTTCACCTGCGCAGGCTGTCATTACTTTCATTTGCGCAGGCTCGGGCTCAGGCGCAGCATATCCAGTCCTGTATCGACCCAACGCTCGGCCTCGGCATGCAGCTCAAAACTGTCCGGTGCCAGAAGCCAGCCATACAGGAGGCCATCGATATAAGCATGAATGCTGATGGCCGCACGGGCAGTGTCGAGATCTTCCGGCAACTGGCCGCGATTCACCGCATTACGCAGGGTCAGGCCGATACGCAGATTGCAATCGAGGCTGGCCGTCCGGCGCTGCTGGCGCAAATCGCACATTTCATCGGTGAATTCGCACTTATGAAACAGAATTTCGTTGATACGCCGGGTTTTCGGGTCCAGCGCAACTTGATGAAACAAATGAATCAACAATTTGCGCATGCAGCCCAGCGGGTCAAGTTCGTCCTCGCTTTCACTGGCCTTGGCCAATTCATCCAGCGGCTCATGCAGGCTGTCGAGCATGGCCTGAACCAGGTCGGCCTTGTTGCTGAAATGCCAGTAGATCGCGCCGCGCGTCACGCCGGCCATGGTCGCGATGTCCGCCAGCGTCGTACGAGCGACACCCCTTTCATAAAAGGCTTTCTCCGCCGCTTCCAGAATCTGGCTGCGGGTTTCTTGAGCTTCCTCTTTGGTACGACGGACCATGGCAGTAAAACCTCAAACAGGATGTTTCAGGGATGGCTGAATATCCGCTGAATAAAGTGGGGGCGATCTCTCGTGAATCGGCTCCCCGGCCTACAATTTCAAACCTTGCGACGTGTTTTGTACCAGGGTGGGTACGACGCCAAGGTGTTTACAAACAACCATGAACGTAAGTATATTACTTAGCAAGCTACTTATCCACCCGGCATCATTTTTTTACCCTTCCACACTTCTTGTGCGCTTTTCGCGCGCCTGACCCGAGGATCTTCATGCAATTCAAGCCAGCTGTTACCGCTCTGGTCACTGCCGTCGCCCTGGCATCGCTGCTCAGCGGATGTAAAAAGGAAGAAGCGGCACCGGCCGCTCCGCCCCCTCAGGTCGGCGTCGTCACCCTGCAACCACAAGCGTTTACCCTCACTTCCGAGCTGCCAGGTCGCACCAGTGCGTTCCGCATCGCTGAAGTGCGTCCACAGGTCAACGGCATCATTCTCAAACGTCTGTTCAAGGAAGGCGGCGATGTCAAAGCCGGCCAGCAGCTGTATCAGATCGATCCGTCGGTCTATGAAGCGACCCTGAAAAGCGCCGAAGCCAACCTGCGTTCGACCAAGTCGATCTCCGACCGCTACAAGCAACTGGTCGATGAGCAGGCTGTCAGCCGCCAGGAATACGACACCGCCGTGTCCAACCGCATGGAATCGGAAGCGTCGTTGCAGACCGCGCAGATCAACGTGCGTTACACCAAGGTCTACGCGCCGATTTCCGGTCGCATTGGCCGTTCTTCGGTGACCGAAGGTGCGCTGGTCAGCAATGGTCAGACCGACGCGATGGCGACCATTCAACAACTGGACCCGATCTACGTCGACGTCACCCAGTCCTCGGTTGAACTGCTGGAATTGCGCCGCGAGCTGGAAAGCGGTCGTCTGCAGAAGTCCGGCGAAAACTCGGCAGCGGTCAAACTGACCCTGGAAGACGGCAGCCAGTACAAGCTCGACGGTAAGCTGGAATTCTCCGAAGTCACGGTCGACCCGACTACCGGTTCGGTGACTCTGCGTGCGGTGTTCCCGAACCCGGATCACACCCTGCTGCCGGGCATGTTCGTCCGCGCCCAATTGCAGGCCGGCGTCAACGCCGCGGCCATTCTGGCGCCGCAACAAGGTGTGACCCGCGACCTCAAAGGCACCCCGACCGCACTGGTCGTCGGCGCCGACAACAAGGTCGAGCTGCGTCAGCTCAAGGCCAGCCGCACCGTCGGCAGCCAGTGGCTGATTGAAGACGGCTTGAAGGCGGGCGATCGTCTGATCACCGAAGGGCTGCAATACGTGCGTCCAGGTGTTCAGGTCAACCCGACCGAAGCTACCAACGTAGGCAAAAAGAACCCGGCCCCCGCTCAGCCAGCTGACAAAGCCGCTGGCGGCAAAGGGGAGTAACTCATGTCAAAATTCTTTATCGACCGTCCGATTTTCGCCTGGGTAATTGCCCTGGTGATCATGTTGGTCGGGGCACTTTCGATCCTGAAATTGCCGATCAACCAGTACCCGAGCATTGCGCCTCCGGCCATTGCGATCTCCGTGACCTACCCGGGCGCTTCGGCGCAAACCGTGCAGGACACCGTGGTCCAGGTGATCGAGCAGCAGCTCAACGGTATCGACAACCTGCGTTATGTGTCCTCGGAAAGTAACTCCGACGGCAGCATGACCATCACCGCGACCTTCGAGCAAGGCACCAACTCCGACACCGCGCAGGTACAGGTTCAGAACAAGCTGAACCTCGCCACCCCGCTGTTGCCGCAGGAAGTGCAGCAACAAGGTATCCGCGTGACCAAGGCAGTGAAAAACTTCCTGCTGGTGATCGGCGTGGTATCGCGTGACGGCAGCATGACCAAGGACGACTTGTCCAACTACATCGTGTCGAACATGCAGGACCCGATCTCGCGGACCGCCGGTGTTGGTGACTTCCAGGTCTTCGGTGCCCAGTACGCGATGCGCATCTGGCTCGATCCGGCCAAGTTGAACAAGTACAACCTGACTCCAGGCGATGTCAGCACCGCGATCTCGGCACAGAACGTCCAGGTGTCTTCCGGTCAGCTCGGCGGTTTACCGGCACTGCCTGGCCAGCAACTGAACGCCACGATCATCGGCAAGACCCGTCTGCAGACTGCCGAGCAGTTCAAGGCAATTCTGCTGAAGGTCAACCAGGACGGCTCGCAAGTGCGTGTCGGCGACGTCGCTGACGTCGGTCTGGGCGGTGAAAACTCGAGCATTTCCGCGCAGTTCAACGGCAGCCCGGCCTCGGGTCTGGCGGTGAAACTGGCCAACGGTGCCAACGCCCTCGACACCGCCAAAGCGCTGCGCAAGACGATTGACGACCTCAAGCCGTTCTTCCCGCAAGGCATGGAAGTGGTGTTCCCGTACGACACCACCCCGGTGGTGACCGAATCGATCAAGGGTGTGGTTGAAACCCTGGTCGAAGCGATCGTGCTGGTGTTCCTGGTGATGTTCCTGTTCCTGCAGAACTTCCGCGCCACCGTCATCACCACGATGACCGTGCCGGTGGTATTGCTGGGTACATTCGGCATCCTCGCGGCGTTCGGTTTCAGCATCAACACCCTGACCATGTTCGGTATGGTGTTGGCCATCGGCTTGCTGGTGGACGATGCCATCGTCGTGGTGGAAAACGTCGAGCGGGTGATGAGCGAAGAAGGCTTGTCACCGAAGGAAGCGACCAAGAAGTCCATGGGCCAGATCCAGGGCGCACTGGTCGGCATTGCGCTGGTTCTGTCGGCGGTACTGCTGCCGATGGCGTTCTTCAGCGGCTCCACCGGTGTGATCTACAAGCAGTTCTCTATCACTATCGTCTCGGCCATGGCCCTGTCGGTAATGGTTGCGCTGATCTTCACCCCGGCCCTTTGCGCGACCATGCTCAAAGCGATTCCGAAAGGTGAACACGGCACGCCGAAGAAAGGTTTCTTCGGCTGGTTCAACCGCAACTTCGACCGTGGCGTGCAGAGCTATGAGCGCGGTGTTGGCAACATGCTGTCGCGCAAAGCACCGTACCTGCTGGCTTACCTGCTGATCGTGGTCGGCATGATCTGGCTGTTCACGCGCATTCCGACTGCGTTCCTGCCGGAAGAAGACCAGGGCGTACTGTTCGCCCAGGTGCAGACCCCGGCCGGTTCGAGTGCCGAGCGTACTCAGGTGGTGATCGACGAAATGCGCAGCTACCTGCTGGATAAAGAAGCAGGCGCAGTGTCCTCGGTGTTCACCGTGAACGGCTTCAACTTCGCCGGTCGCGGTCAGAGCTCGGGTCTGGCGTTCATCATGCTCAAGCCGTGGGACGAGCGTAACGCGGACAACAGCGTGTTTGCCCTGGCCCAACGTGCCCAGCAGCACTTCTTCACTTTCCGCGACGCGATGGTGTTTGCTTTCGCCCCGCCAGCGGTACTGGAGTTGGGTAACGCCACCGGTTTCGACGTGTTCCTGCAAGACCGCGCCGGTATCGGTCACGACAAGCTGATGGAAGCGCGCAACCAGTTCCTGGGCCTCGCCGCTCAGAGCAAGGTGCTCTATCAGGTGCGTCCGAACGGCCTGAACGATGAACCGCAATACCACTTGGAAATCGACGACGAGAAAGCCCAGGCCCTTGGCTTGAGCCTGACCGACATCAACAGCACGCTGTCGATCTCCTTCGGTAGTAGCTACGTCAACGACTTCATCGACCGTGGTCGTGTGAAGAAGGTTTACGTGCAAGGTCAGGCCGGTGCTCGCATGAGCCCGGAAGACTTGAAGAAATGGTACGTGCGCAACAACGCCGGGACCATGGTGCCGTTCTCCGCCTTCGCCAAAGGCGAGTGGATCTACGGTTCGCCGAAGCTGGCCCGTTACAACGGCGTGGAAGCGATGGAAGTGCTCGGTTCTCCGGCGCCGGGTTACTCCACCGGTGAAGCGATGGCCGAAGTCGAAGCGATTGCCAAGAAGCTGCCGGCGGGTGTCGGTATCTCCTGGACCGGTCTGTCGTATGAAGAACGTCTGTCGGGTTCGCAAGCGCCGGCGCTGTACGCCCTGTCGCTGCTGATGGTGTTCCTGTGTCTGGCGGCGTTGTACGAGAGCTGGTCGATTCCGATCGCCGTTATGCTCGTGGTACCGCTGGGTATCATCGGTGCACTGCTGGCCACCAGCCTGCGCGGTCTGTCCAACGACGTGTACTTCCAGGTGGGTCTGTTGACGACCATCGGCCTGGCGGCTAAAAACGCCATTCTGATCGTCGAGTTCGCCAAGGAACTGCATGAACAGGGCCGCAGTCTGCGTGACGCGGCGATTGAAGCCTGCCGCATGCGTCTGCGACCGATCATCATGACGTCGCTGGCCTTCGTCCTCGGTGTTGTGCCGTTGGCGATCTCCACCGGCGCCGGTTCAGGCAGTCAGCACGCGATCGGTACCGGCGTGATTGGCGGTATGCTCACGGCAACGATCCTGGCGATCTTCTGGGTCCCACTGTTCTTCGTCACGGTTTCGTCCATCGGCCAGCGTAAAATCGCCGATCCAGATGACGATGCTAAAGAAACTCCTAAAGAGGCTGGCCAATGAGCAAGTCGCTACTCTCCATCGCAGTCGCCGCCTTCGTGCTGAGCGGTTGCTCGCTGATACCTGACTATCAGCAGCCTGAGGCTCCGGTCGCAGGTCAGTACCCGCAGGGGCCGGCGTATTCGCCGGCCCAGGCACCGGCGCAAGCCGCTGCCGAGCAGGGCTGGAAACAGTTTTTCCACGACCCGGCCCTGCAACAGCTGATCCAGGTGTCCCTGGAAAACAACCGCGACCTGCGTGTCGCGGCACTGAACATCGACGCGTATGCGGCTCAATACCGCATTCAGCGTGCTGACCTGTACCCGGCGATTTCGGCCAATGGCACTGGCAGCCGTCAACGTCTCCCGGAGCGCGCTTCGCAGACCGGCGAGTCGATGATCAGCAGCTCGTACTCGGCAACCGTTGGCATCAGCGCCTACGAACTCGACCTGTTCGGTCGCGTTCGCAGCCTGAGCGAACAAGCGCTGCAACAATACTTCGCCACGGAAGAAGCGCGCCGCAGCACCCAGATCAGTCTGGTGGCCAGCGTCGCCAACGCTTACCTGACCTGGCAAGCGGACAAGGAACTGCTCAAGCTGACCCAAGACACCCTCGGTGCCTTTGAAGAAAGCTACAAGCTGACCAGCCGCAGCAACGAAGTCGGTGTCGCTTCGGCACTGGATCTGGCGCAGTCGCGCACCTCGGTGGAAAACGCCCGTGCGCAACTGGCGCGTTACACCCGCCAGGTCGCGCAGGACGAAAACAGCCTGACCCTGCTGCTCGGTACCGGTATCCCGGCCAACCTGCAAGCGGCCAAACCGCTGTCGGATGACCTGCTCAGCGACGTGCCGGCCGGTCTGCCATCGGATCTGCTGCAACGTCGTCCGGACATTCTGCAAGCCGAGCACAACCTGAAAGCGGCCAACGCCAACATCGGCGCAGCCCGTGCAGCGTTCTTCCCGAGCATCAGCCTGACCGCCAACGCGGGCACACTGAGCCCGGACCTGTCCGGTCTGTTCAAGGGTGGTTCGGGGACGTGGCTGTTCTCGCCGCAGATCAACCTGCCGATCTTCAACGCCGGCAGCCTGCGCGCCAGCCTCGACTACGCCAAGATCCAGAAGGACATTGGCGTGGCGAACTACGAGAAGTCCATTCAAACGGCCTTCCAGGAAGTCGCCGACGGCCTGGCCGCCCGCCAGACCTACACCGAGCAGTTGCAAGCGCAGCGTGACTTCGTTCAGGCCAACCAGGATTACTACCGCCTGGCCGAGCGTCGCTACCGCATCGGTGTCGACAGCAACCTGACCTTCCTCGATGCCCAGCGTCAGCTGTTCAGCGCGCAACAAGCACTGATCACCGACCGCCTCGCGCAGCTGACCAGTGCGGTCAACCTGTACAAGGCCCTGGGTGGCGGCTGGAATGCGCAGACCGCGCAAAACGAGCCGGTGAAAGAAGAAGCGCCGAAGATGAGATTGTTCTGATCATCATCCGGTAAAAACAAGAAGCCCACCGATTGGTGGGCTTTTTGTTGTGTCTGAGAAAGTTGTGGTGTCTGGACTGGCCCCATCGCTGGCAAGCCAGCTCCCACAATGTTCTGTGGTGTACCCAACATTGTGAACGACACAAAAACCTGTGGGAGCTGGCTTGCCAGCGATGACGCCCTCACATTCACCCAATACACCGACCAAATCTTGCGTTCGATAATCGCCCAAAACCCGCTTCCGCCGATTGAATCCCCACCACCGCGCCCCGCACCATTCGATCCACAAAACCAATAACAACAGGTTCGACACCATGCTTTCGCGCCCTGCTCCGTCCGGCTGATCGCCACCGCTCCGCCCCCTGAATCCATCGTATTTCTGCACCGCTAAAAACGGCCGCAGCGCCGCCGTTCGCCCTAAAAAAACAAGAGAGACTCCAGCTATGACCACCTCCCCCGCGCCTTACGCATTTCCCGGGCTGATCGCCCTGGCCCTGGCCGGCATCGCGCTGCCCGCTGCGGCCGAAGAAGCCGGTTTTATCGAAGGGGCCAAGGTCAACCTCAACCTGCGCAACTTCTACATCAACCGCAACTTCACCAACCCGACCAAGGCCCAAGGCAAGGCTGAAGAGTGGACGCAGAACTTCATCCTCGACGCCAAATCCGGCTTCACCCAAGGCACCGTCGGGTTCGGCATGGACGTGCTGGGTTTGTACTCGTTGAAACTCGATGGCGGCAAAGGCACGGGCGGCACGCAGTTGCTGCCACTGGATCACGACGGTCGCCCGGCGGATAACTTCGGCCGCACCAACGTCGCTTTCAAGGCCAAGCTTTCGCAGACCGAAGTGAAGGTCGGCGAATGGATGCCAGTGCTGCCGATCCTGCGATCGGACGACGGTCGCTCGCTGCCACAAACCTTCCGTGGCGGCCAGATCACTTCGAAGGAAATCGACGGCCTGACCCTCTACGGCGGCCAGTTCCGCGCCAACAGTCCACGCGACGACAGCAGCATGAGCGACATGTCGATGACCGGCAAAGCGGCGTTCACCTCGGATCGTTTCAACTTTCAGGGCGGTGAGTATGTGTTCAACGACAAGCGCACACAGATCGGCTTATGGAACGCTGAACTCAAGGACATCTACAGCCAGCAATACGTCAACCTGACCCACAGCCAACCATTGGGCGACTGGACACTCGGCGCCAACCTCGGTTTTTTCTACGGCAAGGACGACGGCAGCGCGCGCGCCGGCGATCTCGACAACAAGACCTGGTCGGGGATGTTCTCGGCCAGGTACGGCGGCAACACCTTCTACGTCAGCCTGCAAAAACTCACCGGCGACAGCGCGTGGATGCGCGTCAACGGCACCAGCGGCGGCACGCTGGCCAACGACAGCTACAACGCCAGTTATGACAATGCCCAGGAACGTTCCTGGCAACTGCGCCACGACTACAACTTCGCCGCCATGGGCGTCCCCGGCCTGACCCTGATGAACCGCTACATCAGCGGCGACAACGTACACACCGGCACGATCACCGACGGCAAGGAGTGGGGCCGCGAATCGGAACTGGGCTACACCGTGCAGAGCGGCACGCTCAAGGACCTCAACGTCAGATGGCGCAACTCGACCATGCGCCGGGATTTCAGCAATAACGAGTTCGACGAAAACCGCCTGATCGTCAGCTACCCGATCAGCCTCCTCTAAACACCGTTAGATCTGATCCCCGCGATCCCTGTAGGAGCTGCCGAAGGCTGCGATCTTTTGATCTTGAAAACAACGTCAAAAGATCGCAGCCTTCGGCAGCTCCTACAGGGGGCTATGCCATTGGTCTGGATTAATGGCACTTTGCCGGGCGTCGAGTAGAGTGAAAAAACCTGAAGGACTCAGGTGTACGCCCCTTCCCGCTTCCGTTATCTGTTGATGTTGGTCCCCTAAAGACTTGAGCCAGGCTGTCATCGGAAGACACTGTTGATCACCAGAGGACGACCTCATGATCACCCTACTCAAAGCAGTCCCTGACTGGAACGCCAAAGCGTACCAGCAGTTTTCCAAGCTCAGGCAACGTCCGGTCAATGAATTGCTCGACCGCGTCCACCTGCACAACCCCAGACGAATTGTTGACCTCGGTTGCGGCACCGGCATCGCCACGCGGTTGTTGGCCGAACGCTGGCCGCGCGCGCAGCTGCTGGGCATCGACAGCTCAGCGCAGATGCTCGACGAGGCGCGCGGCCTGCCGATCAACGCTTCATGGCAACAGTGCGACTTGCTCGACTGGCAACCTGAACAACCGGCGGATCTGCTGTTTGCCGCCGCTGTGCTGCATTTCATCCATGGCCATGAAACGCTGCTGCCGAACCTGCTTGGTCAACTCAACGCGGGTGGTTGCCTGGCGGCGCATATGCCCGACTGGCGCGATGCGTTGTGGTATCGGCTGATGCTCGAAACACTCGACGACGGCGGCGTCGGCGGCACGCCATTGGGCACGCCTGAACTGCGCCAGCGCATGGCGGCGCGGCCATTGTTGGCGCTGGAGGACTACTACCGATTGCTCGCGCCAATGACCTCGTCGCTGGATATCTGGGAGACCGAGCAGTTGCAGGTGGTTGACGGTAAATCGCCGGTGTATGACTGGGTGAAAGTGTCGGCGCTGCGGCCGGTGATGCAAGCGCTGAATTCAGCAGAACAGGCGCGGTTTATTTATCACTTTCTGATACGGGTGCACGCGCAGTATCCCCAGGAGGCGGACGGGCATACGTTGTTTGCGTTCAAGCGGATATTTATTGTCGCCACGGTTTGAAGAGCAAAAGATCGCAGCCTTCGGCAGCTCCTACAGGGGAACGCATTCCAAATGTAGGAGCTGCCGAAGGCTGCGATCTTTTTCGGTTTCAACCGTCACTCGCGGGATTCAACCCCAAGCTCATCCCACACCGCTTCGGCCAAATGAAACGTCGCATTCGCCGCCGGAATCCCGCAGTAAATCGCGCTCTGCATGATCACTTCCTTGATCTCACCGCGACTCACGCCATTATTTGCCGCCGCGCGCAAATGCAGTTTCAGCTCACCTTCGCGGTTCATGCCGATCAGCATGGCGATGGTGATCAAACTGCGCGTGTGCCGAGGCAAGCCCGGACGCGTCCAGATATCGCCCCAGGCATGCCGGGTGATCATCTCCTGAAACTCCGAGTTGAACTCGGTCAGCGTGGTCAGGCTGCGATCGACATGCGCATCACCAAGTACCGCGCGGCGCACTTGCATGCCGTCGTCGTAACGTTGTTTCTCGTCCACGAAAATCCCCTGTCAGGCGTTTAGAAACGCCAATACGCGATCACTGAAATCAGCACCGGCCTGCACGTTCGAAAGATGCGCCGCATAGAACTCGGCGTACTCGGCACCGCGTACATGCTCCTGAATGAAATGCCCACCGGACGGCGGCGTCACCGCATCTTCAGTGCCGGCAATCACCAGCAACGGCACGTTGATCGACGCCAGTTGCTCGCGGAAATCGGCATCTCGCACCGCCGCGCAATTGGCCGCGTAACCTTCAGGCGAAGTCGCCGCGAGCATGTCGGTAATCTGCTTGGCCGCCGCCGGATGCGCCGCGGAAAAGTCCGGAGTAAACCAACGGGCAATCGATGCATCACGCAGGGCAACCATCGCTACCGAACCGTCGCGCAGCACGGTTTCGATGCGCGGATTCCACACCGACGGGTCGCCGATTTTTGCCGCCGTGTTGCAGACGATCAGCTTGTGCAGACGGTGCCCGGCATTGATCCCCAGCCACTGGCCGATCAGGCCGCCCATCGACAATCCGCAGAAATGCGCACGCTCAATGTGCAGTGCATCCAGCAGGCCGAGCACATCGTGACCGAGTTGCTCAATGCTGTACGGCCCCGGTGTCACCAGCGATTTGCCGTGACCACGGGTGTCGAAACGCAGCACACGAAAGTGCTCGGTGAACGCCGGCATCTGCGCGTCCCACATGTGCAAATCAGTGCCCAGCGAGTTGGACAGCACCAGCACCGGTGCATCGACCGGGCCTTCTATTTGATAGTGCAGTTCGCCATCGGCGAGTTGAACGAAAGCCACAGCCCTCTCCTTTCAGTCAGACAATGCGTTGTGTTCAGCCACCGCACGCTCGACCCAGACTTGCGCCTGACCGAGGTAATGGGCGGGGTTCAAAAGATGATCGAGTTCAGCGCTGCTCAATTCGGCGGTGACTTGCGGTTCGTCAGCGAGAACGGCGCGCAAATGGCGCTGTTCGGCCACCGCGCGTTTGCAGCATTGTTCGAGCAGGTGATGCGCGGTGTCGCGACCAACCCGTTGCGCAAGGACAATGCTCACCGCTTCGGCCAGCACCAGCCCTTGGGTCAATTCGAGATTGCGCGACATGCGTTCGGCGTCGACTTCCAGCCCTTGCGCCAACAACCGAGCCTGTTGCAGCGAGCCGGACACCAGGCAGCAAATCTCCGGCAAGGTTTCCCACTCGGCATGCCACAGACCGAGGCTACGCTCGTGCTCCTGCGGCATTGCGCTGAACAGCGTCGAGACCAGCCCCGGCACCCGCGTCGCCGCACCGATCAACACCGCAGCGCCGACCGGATTGCGTTTGTGCGGCATGGTCGACGAACCACCCTTGCCCGGCGCCGAAGGCTCGAACACCTCGGCGGCTTCGGTCTGCATCAACAGGCTGATGTCGCGGCCGAATTTGCCGAGGCTGCCGGCGATCAAACCGAGCACCGCACCGAACTCCACCACGCGATCACGCTGGGTGTGCCACGGCTGTTCGGGCAAGGTCAGTTGCAGTTCTTCAGCCAGCGCTTCGGCAATCGGCATCGCCTGTTCGCCAAGTGCTGCAAGCGTCCCGGAGGCGCCGCCAAATTGCAGCACCAGCAGACGCGGTTTGAGTTCACGCAGACGCTGACGACTGCGAGTGACAGCGCCCAGCCATCCGGCGATTTTCATACCGAGGGTCACCGGCGTCGCGTGTTGCAGCCACGTGCGTCCGGCCAGCGGCGTCGCAGCATGACGTTGCGCCTGACTGGCGAGCGAATCGGCCAATTGCACCAGATCACGTTCAATCAATTCCAGCGCCTGACGCAATTGCAGCACCAGCCCGGAATCCATCACGTCCTGACTGGTCGCGCCCAAATGCACATAGCGCTCAGCCTCGGCATCGGTCGCAGCAATCTGCTTGCCCAACGCCTTGACCAGCGGAATCGCCGAATTGCCGGCCGTGGCAATCGCCTCGCCGAGTGCCGCGAAGTCATACAGAGCGGCGCTGCACGCCGTCGCAATCGGTGCCACCGCAGAGTCAGGAATCAAACCGACGCGCGCCTCGGCCCGGGCCAGCGCCGCTTCGAAGTCGAGCATCGCCTGCACGCGGCCCTGATCGCAGAACACCTCACGCATATCGCGGGCAGTGAAGTAGGCATCGAACAATTGATTGCCCGGTCGCTGAGTCATAAAAATCCTTGCCGGCGCGGGCCATCACGGCCCGCGCGCATCGGGTTAGAGGTCGTGGTGCAAGTACGCCGCCTGTTTCGGCAAGCGCAGACTGAACAGGAACGCGATCGCCATCATCACCGTCACGTACCAGTAGAAAGAATTTTCCATGCCGATGTTCTTCAGGCTCAGGGCGACGAATTCCGCCGAACCACCGAAGATCGCGTTGGCCACCGCATAGGCCAGACCGACGCCGAGGGCGCGGACTTCCGGCGGGAACATTTCGGCTTTCACCAGGCCGCTGATCGAGGTGTAGAAACTGACGATCGCCAGCGCCACGGTGATCAGCACAAACGCGAGGAACGGGCTGCTGACGCTTTTCAGGCTCAACAGAATCGGCACCGTGAACAGCGTACCCAGCGCGCCAAACCACAACATCGAATTACGTCGGCCGATCTTGTCGGCGAGCATGCCGAACAGCGGCTGCATGCACATATACAGGAACAGCGCGCCGGTCATGATGTAGCTGGCGGTCTTGGCGTGCATGCCGGCGGTGTTGACCAGGTATTTCTGCATGTACGTGGTGAA
The DNA here is from genome assembly GCF_000282515.1 of Pseudomonas sp. GM80. Taxonomy (GTDB): domain Bacteria; phylum Pseudomonadota; class Gammaproteobacteria; order Pseudomonadales; family Pseudomonadaceae; genus Aquipseudomonas. The sequence continues at coordinate 10,700 of NZ_AKJD01000056.1, read as the reverse complement.
GGTGTAGAAAATCAGCGAGCCACCGGCGGTGTATCCGAGCACGGTGATGAACGCGGCTTTGTGATCGCGGAACAGCGCGCTGATGCTGCCAGCGTCTTTGTGCGCGCGGGTTTCTTCGTTGGTGGTTTCTTTCAAGCTGCGACGCAGGAACAGCGAAATCAACGCCGCCACCGCACCGACCACAAACGGAATCCGCCAGCCGTAGGCGCGCAGGTCTTCTTCGGTGAGGAACTGCTGCAGGATCACCACCAGCGACACCGCCAGCAGTTGCCCGCCGATCAGGGTCACGTACTGGAACGAGGCGAAAAATCCGCGCTGGCCCTTGAGGGCAACTTCGCTCATGTAGGTGGCGGTGGTGCCGTACTCGCCGCCGACCGACAGGCCTTGCAGCAGACGTGCGAACAGCAACAGGATCGGCGCCCAGACGCCAATGGTGTTGTAGGTTGGCAGACAGGCGATCAGCAACGAGCCAAAACACATCATCAGAATCGAGATGAGCATCGACTTCTTGCGCCCGTGCTTGTCAGCAACCCGGCCGAAAATCCAGCCACCGATCGGGCGCATCAGGAAGCCGGCAGCGAACACGCCGGCGGTGTTGACCAGTTGCACCGTCGGGTTGTCGGAGGGGAAAAACGCCGGGGCAAAATAGATCGCGCAAAAGGCGTAGACGTAGAAGTCGAACCATTCGACAAGGTTGCCGGACGAGGCGCCGACAATGGCAAAGATGCGCTTGCTGCGCTCTTCGCCGGTGTAATGGGAGGTGGTGGTTGTCATTGTTTTTCACTCGATAGGGACAGTGAGAGTCTAGACATACTTTGCAACAGTCCCGTTCCACATTGGATCATCACCCAGCTCTTGACCAGCCTTTGTGGCGAGGGGATTTATCCCCGTTGGGCAGCGAAGCGGCCCCAAAACCATTCAACGCGTTATTTCAGGTAAATCGCGTGTATCTGATTTGCGAGCGCTTCGCACTCGAACGGGGATAAATCCCCTCGCCACAGTTGATCGCTGACCACCGATGGAGTGTTCAATAATCGAAGAACACCGTCTCGGCATCAGTGCCCTGCAGGATCACATTCCACTGGTAAACACCCGATTCATCCTTCTTCGCCAGCAAGGTCGTGCGGCGCTCCGCCGGCACGCACTCAAGCAACGGATCATCAACGTTGGCAGGCTCGCCTTCAAAGTAGATCCGCGTCAGCAAGTGCTTCACCAAGCCACGGGCAAATACCAACACCACCAAATGCGGCGCCTGGGTCGAACCTTTCAGCCCCTCAACCGTACCCGGTTTGATCGTGGTAAAGCGAAACCGCCCTTCAGCATCCACCGGCACGCGGCCAAAGCCTTCAAAGTTCGGATCGAGTGCTTTGTCCTGCTCGTCTTCCGGGTGGTCGTACTTACCGGCAGCATTCGCCTGCCAGACTTCGAGCATGGCGTCGTTGACGACATCGCCATTGCCGTCCACCACTTGCCCGGTGATCGCCACGCGCTCACCGAGGGTTTGTTCGACAGTAAGGTCTTCGCGGTTCAGCCAGGTCAGGCCGATGTGGTAATACGGCCCGACGGTGTGGGACGTGGTCGCAGTCAGCGTCATCTTATTTCTCCATCGGCGTGGCTTCACGCCCGCGCAGCACGATGTCCCAGCGATAACCGAGGGCGTAGGACGGAATGGTTTTTTCCAGATCGAAACTGGCGATCAGGCGTTCCTTGGCCGAAGTGTCCGGCACGCAGTTGTAGATCGGGTCGTAGGCCAGCAGCGGGTCACCCGGGAAGTACATTTGCGTGACCAGGCGCGTAAGAATGCTCGGCCCGAACAGCGAAAAGTGGATATGCGCCGGGCGCCACGCATTGTGGTGGTTGCCCCACGGATAGGCGCCAGGCTTGATGGTCTGGAACTGGTACCAGCCATCGGCGTCGGTCACGGTGCGGCCGGTGCCGGTGAAGTTCGGGTCGAGCGGCGCATCGTGCAGATCGCGCTTGTGGTTGTAACGACCGGCGGCGTTGGCCTGCCAGATCTCCACCAGAATCCCCGGCACCGGCAGACCGTTTTCGTCCAGTACACGGCCGTGAATGATGATGCGTTCGCCCTGTGGCTCGCCCTCATGCTGGGCGGTCAGGTCGTTATCGGTGTCGCCTACACGTTCGGCGCCGATGGTCGGGCCGGTGATTTCCGACAGCGAGTGCGGCAGAAACACCAACGGCTTCGACGGCGAGCGCAGGTTGGTGGATTGATAGGTCGGGTGCAGGTACTCAGGCTGAGTGCCTTCCTGCGGACGACGGTAACCAGGCTTGTCAGACATGTCGCTTTCCTCTGTTCTTTTTCGTCACGGCTTGCGTCAGACGCGTTCGATGGCCAAAGCCAGACCTTGGCCGACACCGACGCACATGGTCGCCAGACCTTTCTTGCCACCGGTCTTTTCCAACTGATGCAGCGCGGTCAATACCAATCGCGCACCGCTCATGCCCAACGGGTGGCCGAGGGCAATCGCCCCACCGTTCGGGTTGACCTGCGCGGCGTCATCCGCCAGGCCCAGTTCACGCAGCACTGCCAAGCCTTGGCTGGCAAACGCTTCGTTGAGTTCGATCACGGCGAAATCGCTGACCGCTACGCCGAGGCGTTCGATCAATTTGCGCACCGCTGGCACCGGGCCGATGCCCATCACGCGCGGGGCTACACCGGCGCTGGCCATGCCGAGCACTTTGGCGCGGGCCGTCAGGCCGTGTTTTTTCACCGCTTCGGCGGACGCCAGAATCAGCGCAGCGGCACCGTCGTTGACGCCGGAGGCATTGCCGGCGGTAACGGTTTTGTCCGGGCCGTTGACCGGTTTCAGTTTAGTCAGCGCTTCTATTGTCGTGTCGGCACGCGGATGTTCGTCCTGGCTGACCACGGTTTCGCCCTTCTTGTGGGCGATCCGCACTTCGACGATTTCTTCAGCGAAGTAGCCGGCGGCCTGCGCGGCGGCAGTACGTTGCTGACTGCGCAGGGCAAAAGCGTCCTGATCGGCGCGCGAGACTTTATAGTCGTCGGCGACGTTGTCAGCGGTCTGCGGCATCGCGTCGACGCCGTATTGCGCCTTCATCAAAGGGTTGATGAAACGCCAGCCGATGGTGGTGTCTTCCAGTTTCATGTTGCGCGAAAACGCCGCGTCAGCCTTGCCCATCACGAACGGTGCGCGGGACATCGACTCGACGCCGCCGGCAATCGCCAGCTCCATCTCACCGCTGGCAATCGCACGAAACGCCGTGCCGATCGCGTCCATGCCCGAAGCACAAAGACGATTGAGGGTCACGCCCGGCACGCTTTCCGGCAGGCCTGCCAGCAGCAGCGCCATGCGCGCGACATTGCGGTTGTCTTCGCCGGCCTGGTTGGCGCAGCCGAGGAATACTTCGTCGATGGCGCTCCAGTCCACCGAGGGATTGCGTTCCATCAGGGCCTTGATCGGCACGGCGGCCAGATCATCGGCGCGCACGGCGGACAAACCGCCGCCGAAGCGGCCAATGGGTGTGCGAATCGCGTCGCAGATATAAACGTCACGCATCATGCTTCTCCTGGTGCCTGACCGTGGGCGGCGGCCGTGCGCGCTTCAAGATCGCGCAGTGCGGTCAGTTCTACTTCTGTTGGTTCTGCGGTGCTCTCGACGGTGTCGGCAAAACGAATTGCCCAACCGGTGGCCGCGACCACTTGCTCGCGGGTCACGCCCGGGTGCAGTGCGGTGACCACAAATTCGTGGGTGCCCTCTTCCGGCTCCATGATGCACAGGTCGGTGATGATGCCGACCGGCCCGGCGCCCGGCAGGCCCAGACGTTTGCGCGAGTCGCCGCCCTCGCCGTGACCGACCGAAGTGATGAAATCGAGCTTGTCGACAAACGAACGTGCCGACTGTTTAAGGATGATCAACACGCTTTTCGCCGAACCGGCAATCTCCGGCGCGCCACCGGCACCCGGCAGGCGCACTTTCGGCGAGAAATAATCGCCAACCACGGTGGTGTTGATGTTGCCGAAACGGTCGACCTGCGCAGCACCGAGAAAACCGACGTCGATGCGTCCGCCCTGCAACCAATAGCGAAAAATCTCACCGGTCGGTACCACGGTGTCGGCGGTTTCCGCTAGCTCGCCGTCACCGATGGACAGCGGCAGCACGCTCGGCTTGGCGCCAATCGGGCCTGATTCGTAGATCAGCACCACGTCTGGCGACGAGGTCAGGCGCGCCAGATTGGCGGCTTTCGACGGCAGGCCGATGCCGACGAAGCACACCGAGCCGTTTTTCAGGCGACGGGCTGCGGCGACGGTCATCATTTCATTGGTGGTGTACGTCATTACTTGGCCTCCGAAGCAGCGGCCAACTTGGCCTGGAACGCACTGAAGTCAGCGCAGCCATGGATGTATTCGTTGATCCACGCGGTAAACGTCTCACGGTCGCGGGCGATCGGATCCCACGCTTGATAGAAACGATTGTCGCGCTCGTTGTAACCGTGGGCGTAGGACGGATGTGCGCCACCGGGCACATGGCAGACCGCGCTCAGGGCCCAGGTCGGCAGTACGCAGGAGTTCATCGGTGCGTTGAGGTTGTCGACGATTTCTTCGACGGTAACGATGCAGTGCTTGGCGGCCAGTGCAGCTTCTTTCTGCACGCCGAGAATGCCCCACAGCAGCACGTTGCCTTGTCGGTCGGCTTTCTGTGCGTGGATCACCGTCACGTCCGGGCGCACCGACGGCACGGCCGCCAGCACTTCACCGGTAAACGGGCAGGTCACGGTTTTGATCAGCGGGTTGACCTTCGGCAGGTCGGAGCCAGCGTAGGCCCGCAGCACCGCGAACGGTAGGCCGGAAGCGCCGGCGACGTAGGCATTGGCCAGGTCGGCGTGGCTGTGTTCTTCGATTTCCAGCGGCTGCGGCCATTGTTTCTCGACCGCATCGCGCAGACGGTGCAGCGAACCCACGCCAGGGTTGCCACCCCAGGAGAAAATCAATTTGCGTGCACAACCGGCGCCGATCAATTGGTCGTAGATCAGGTCAGGCGTCATCCGCACCAGCGTCAGATCTTTCTTGCCCTGACGAATGATTTCATGGCCCGCAGCCGTGGGGATCAAGTGAGTGAAGCCTTCGAGTGCGACGGTGTCGCCGTCGTTGACGAATTGCTTCACCGCTTCGTTTAGCGAAAGGATCTCAGCCATGGAGCGGGCTCCTGTTTTTGTAATAAATCGCCAGTGATAAAAAGGCGCGAGGTTCAGCGCCGGAGTCACTGCAGATTAAGCCTGGGAAAATTGCCAAACAATCCGATAATCGACTGAGTGTTCGTTTATCGAACAGATTGTTGTTTCCCTATCGTTTCGTGTTGTCTGCAAAAGATCGCAGCCTTCGGCAGCTCCTACATGGGAATGTAAAACCCTGTAGGAGCTGCCGAAGGCTGCGATCTTTTCGCTTCACACCGCGATATCAGGTCGCATCCGCATGGCTGACCATGCCCTTGATCAACACCGCCGCCGTGGCCAACGCCGCCGGAATCACCAACGCCGTCAGCACCTGCTCGAAATTCCAGCCCAAGCCCAACAATGTCGCGCCCATCCACGCCCCGAGAATCGCGCCGAAGCGGCCAATCCCGAGCATCCACGACACGCCGGTCGCCCGCCCCTGCGTCGGATAAAACCGCGCGGCCAGCGACGGCATCGCCGATTGCGCACCGTTAACGCACATACCGGCCACCAACACCAAGGTCGCCAGCAACGTAATGTTGCCCAGGCTTTGCCCCACCGCGTAGGCAAACACCCCCGCCAGCAGGTAGAAAACGCCAATAACCTTGTGTGGATTGAAGCGATCCATCGCCCATCCCACGGCGACCGCGCTCAATACCCCGCCGAACTGGAACAACGCGCCGATAAACGCGGCTTGCTCCATGCTCGCGCCGCTGTCGCGCATCAGCGTCGGCAGCCAGCTAGTCAGCAGGTAAACAATCACCAGGCCCATGAAGTAGGTCAGCCACAGCAGTAAGGTGCCGGTGCTGTAAGTGCCGGAGAAAATCACCGCAAAGACGTTACGTGCCTTGACGGTTTTCTGTTCCGGCACGCTGAAGCTCGAGGCCTGGGCGACAGTGACCGGATCAATTGGAGCCAAAGTCTTGCGAACCTTGTCGGTGCCACGGTTACGGACTACAAGGTAGCGCGCCGATTCCGGCAGCCAGAACAGCAGCACCACGGCGAGGATCAACGGCAGGATCCCGCCGATCATCAGCAGGCTGTGCCAGCCGAACGCCGGGATCAGCTTGGCGGAAATGAACCCGCCACCGGCCATGCCGAGGTTGAAACCGCAGAACATGCTGGTCACCAGCAGCGATTTCTTGCGCTCCGGGGTGTATTCCGAGAGCAGCGTGGTGGCGTTCGGCATCCCGGCGCCCAGACCCAGGCCGGTGAGGAAACGCAGTACCAGCAGTTGTTCGACGTTGGTGCTGTACGCCGACGCCAGACTGAAAGCACCGAACAGCACCACGGCGCCGACGAGTACGACTTTTCGCCCGAAGCGGTCAGCCAAAGGGCCGGAGCCGAGTGCGCCGAAGACCATGCCGATCAACGCGGCGCTCATCACCGGGCCGAGGCTGGCGCGGTCGATGCCCCAGTCCTGCGACAACGCTGGGGCAATGAAGCCCATCGCGGCGGTGTCGAGGCCATCGAGGAAAACAATCAGGAAACACAGGATCACCACTCGCCACTGATAGCGCGAGATCGGTTGGGCATTGATGAAGGTCTGCACGTCGAGGCATTGACCTACAGCGGACTGAGGCTGGTTCATTATTTTTATTCCACGCAAAAAACGCAGTCGAACGGCGGCCGGCCAAAACACGGCACGGGCACAAGAATAGAAGGTCTGGATCAGGCGTTGCGGTGAACCCGGCAACAGCGGGTGGAGCGGAGACAGTCGGAGAGCGTGCGCATGGTCAGTTGCCTCTTGTCATTATTATCGGAGTCGCAGTCCGGCGGGCTCATTCACATCGGCGCCGGATGACGCTGCCGCGACATTAATGATCCGGGGGTTTTAGCGTCAATTCGATAAACGCAACACTGTGCGTTTATCGAACAGCTTAATCAGGCAAACAACTGCGCGCTGAGGTCGCGGCTGGCGCTGAGCAGGCCTGGCAGGAAGCGCTGCTCAAGCTCGGTGCGGCTGACGCGACCGGCGTGGGTGCTGACGTTGAGCGCCGCCACCACTTGGCCCGAGGCGTCGTAGACCGGCACGGCAATCGAACGCAGGCCTTGTTCCAGTTCCTGATCGACGATGCACCAACCCTGCTGCCGCACTTCCTGCAGGCATTCGAGCAACGCCTCGGGGGTGTGGATCGTGCGGCTGGTCTTGGCCACGAGTTCAGCGTGGTCGAGGTATTCGCCGAGCGAGGTGTCGTCGAGTGCCGCCAGCAGGATCCGCCCCATCGACGTGCAATAGGCCGGCAGACGCCCGCCCACCGACAGGTCAACCGAAATCAGCCGTTGTGTGGTCGCCGAACGCGCGATGTAGAGGATGTCGTCGCCCTCAAGCGTGGCCATGTTGCAGGCTTCGTGCAGTTGCTCGCTCATGCGGTCGAGGTACGGCTGGGCCGAGACCGCCAGCGGCGTCGAAGACAAGTAGGCATGGCCGAGGGTCAGCACTTTGGGCAGCAGCGAGTAGGTGCGTCCGTCGGTGGTGGCGTAGCCGAGTTTGATCAAGGTGTGTAGGCAACGGCGCACGGCCGCGCGGGGAATTTCCGTGCGATGGCTGATTTGCGCGATGGTCAGGTGACGTTTGCGCTCCTGAAACGCCTGCACCACCGCCAGGCCACGGGCCAGCGACGTCATGAAATCCGGATCACCGGTCAGCGCCTGGATCCGTTTGGCCGGCGAGGCGACGATCGGCGGCGCCACGGAGGTGAAGGAATTGCGCATTTGATCGTTCATTTATTGTCCTTTTATCCGGCACAGATCAACGGGCTATACAAACGGCTCGTGGGCAGATGCACAAGCGTCGAGCCATCAACATTGGGCGATTATCGAACCGTCGACCGATAATCGCAATCGACCCGCATGGCTGTCCCCACCATTTGAGACGCTTGTTCAACTTTTACCGGTCAATTGAAACGCGGTTTAGTTGATCGACTAAATGGCGCCAAAAACAGATCGCGGCCAAGTAAACGTTTGCCTGTATTTGAACTACCCCTAAAAGTTGCGCGTCACAAAACAATCACACATCCGGAACCGTTTTTAACTTGGCAAAGATAGTCAATCCTGAATCGACCGCTATAATGCGTTCAGTGGGGCCGCGTTTTTAATCGCCGTGGCCGCCACTTGCTGACGCGATGTCCATCGCCGACAGCCCCGGCCAGCGCCTGACGCTCATCACCCATGTAACGCCAGCGCTTGCTGAAACAGGACACTGAAGCTGCGTCAGTTTTAATCTGGTGCCGTAGCCGCCTGTAACACGGAAGTCTTGATCGCCCGCCGATTTCAGTAATGCCTGCACAGGCGTTGCGATGTCGAGGGGGCTGCTCAATCGATTCGTTGCAGTGCGTTTCACCAGACATTTAACTCAACTCATACAGGTAGCACTGTGACGAAAGACGAACTGCGCGCGGAACTTGAGCGCCAGGAACAACGTTACAAGGAAGTTTACGGCGGGGAAGTCACCACCTACGCCGCTCAACCAGAACCGGAACGCAAGGCATGGCGTAAGCGCCCTACCGTTCAGGATCAGGTCTTCAAGCAGGAAATTGAAAAGATCGAAAAGGAACTCAAAGCCGAAGAGCCTTGAGCCACGGTTTTTCGCATCTTTAAAAGGTCAGCGTACGCACCGGCTACAAGCGCGGTGGAACGACGATGCCTTGCGCGCCCGCTACCCGCGGGCAGCGGCCATCTCCCTGTCTGACAGGCTGAAACCAGGCGCCCTACAGGTTTCACAGATATTTCAGACAAGCGTTTGAGCCGTCGATACGCCTGCAAAAACACCCCACTCAGAAGTCTTTAATCAATAAAATCAATGACTTGAAAAACCCTGCGCCACGCTTGGTTTTCATCTGCTGCAACAAATTAAATTGAAGAAGAGTGTTACCGATGAGCAGGTAGGGGATCGATTTCGAGACTTTTCTGGCATAATCGCGCCCCCTTACGACCGGGTCAGAAAACCTTCATGATCGATTTATTCAGCGGACTGGATGCTTGGGTGCTTGTGAGCCTCTTGCTCGCCCTGACTTTTGTCCTCGCCTTCGAGTTCATCAATGGATTTCATGACACCGCTAACGCGGTAGCCACTGTTATCTACACCAAAGCCATGCCGCCTCATCTGGCAGTGTTCTTTTCCGGTGTGTTCAATTTCCTCGGCGTGCTGCTGGGTGGCGTTGGCGTGGCGTATGCCATTGTCCATTTGCTGCCGGTGGAACTGCTGATCAATGTGAACACCGGCCATGGTCTGGCGATGGTGTTCTCGTTGCTCGCCGCGGCAATCACCTGGAATCTCGGCACCTGGTACTTCGGTATCCCGGCGTCCAGCTCGCACACGCTGATCGGCTCGATCCTCGGTGTCGGCCTGGCCAATGCCCTGATCAACGATATCCCGTTGGCTGACGGCGTGAACTGGCAGAAAGCGATCGATATCGGCGCCTCGCTGGTGTTCTCGCCAATGGCCGGCTTCCTGATCGCGGCACTGGTGCTGATCGGCCTGAAATGGTGGCGCCCACTGTCGAAAATGCACAAGACGCCGGAACAGCGCCGCAAGCTTGACGACAAGAAGCACCCACCGTTCTGGAACCGTCTGGTCCTGGTGATCTCGGCCATGGCCGTGAGCTTCGTGCACGGTTCCAACGATGGCCAGAAAGGCATCGGCCTGATCATGCTGGTGTTGATCGGTATCGTTCCGGCGCAGTTCGTTCTCGACCTGAACAGCACCACTTACCAGATCGAACGCACCCGCGATGCCACCCTGCACCTGAGCCAGTTCTACCAGCGCAACGCCGATTCGCTGGGTGAATTCCTGGCCTTGGGCAAAAGCGTGGAAGGCGACCTGCCGGAGAAATTCCGCTGCAACCCGCAGCAGACCGAACCGACCATTTCCGCCCTGCTGCATACGCTCAAAGGTGTCGCGGACTACCACTCGCTGTCCTCCGACAGCCGTGTAGAAGTTCGTCGCTACCTGCTCTGCCTGGACGACACCGCGAAGAAAGTCGGCAAGTTGCCTGGCCTGGATGCTCGTGAAAAGGCTGACCTCGACAAGCTGCGCAAAGACCTGACCACCACCACCGAATACGCGCCGTTCTGGGTGATTCTGGCGGTTGCACTGGCTCTGGGCCTGGGCACCATGGTGGGTTGGAAACGTGTGGTGCTGACCATTGGTGAGAAGATCGGCAAGCAAGGCATGACCTATTCTCAGGGCATGTCGGCGCAGATCACGACGGCCAGTTTGATTGGTCTGGCCAACATCTTCAGTCTGCCGGTGTCGACCACTCACGTTCTGTCTTCGGGCGTGGCGGGCACCATGGTCGCTAACAAGAGCGGCCTGCAGGGTGGCACGGTTCGTACGATTCTTCTGGCATGGGTGTTGACCCTGCCAGCGACGGTTGGGCTGTCGGCTGGGTTGTTCTGGCTGGCTTCGAAGGCGTTGGGTAGTTGATAGATAGCTGAAATGAGAAAGGCGCGATTCGAGAGGATCGCGCCTTTTTTTGTTTTTGGGGTTTGGGGGCATATCCGTT
>NZ_AKJD01000055.1 GCF_000282515.1 Pseudomonas sp. GM80 | reverse complement strand
AGCCTGCGGCAGCTCCTACCTGGATCGATGTAGGAGCTGCCGCAGGCAGCGATCTATTGCTTTTAGAGCTTGGCCGCTGCCAACTCAGGCGCCACCCATTCATTGACCTTGAACGGCTTGCGAATCAGCTTCTGCTGCGCCGCCAGATCTACCTTGTCCTGCAAGCTGCCCAGGAACGCCGGATCCAGGGTCGACGGGAATACTTCGCTCAATTTCTGATCCTTCAGATCCTCGGTGAGGATCACCGGTGGATAACTCGCCAGCCCTGACACCAGCTGCACATAGGCATCCTTGTTGCTGTCCTGGGTCAGCCATTCCACCGCCTGCTGCTGCGCCTTGAGCAATTTCGCGACTACCTCCGGGTGCCCGTCGACAAACTTGCCGCTACCCACCAGCACCGACTGCACACTGCCGGCACCGCCCAAATCCTTGGTGTTCAACGGCAACTCGGCCAAGCCCTTGACTTGCAACGCCGCCAACCCGGAACTGCCCCACGATGCATCAATCTGTTTGGCCGCCAGCGCTGCGGTCGCGCCGGTGAAGTCGAGGTTGATCACCTTCAAATCCCTCTCGCTCAAGCCCTGACTGGCCAGCGCCGCGTCGAACGACAACTGCGTCGCGGTACCCTTGAAGATCGCCACACGCTTGCCCTTCAGATCCTGCAAGGTCTTGATCCCGGAACCCGGCACCACGCCGAGATACTGCTTCACTCCACGCGCACCGGCACTGAGCAATCGCGTATCGAGGCCGTTGGACTTGCCGATGATCGCCGCCAGATCGCCCAGATACGCCAGATCGACCTGGCCATTGGCAAACGCCTCATTGATCACCGGCCCGGCGCCCTTGAAGAAGCTCCACTGAATCTTGATGCCTTGGTCGGCAAAGGCCTTTTCGAAGATCTGCTGATCGCGCAGTACGTCCACCACTCCGCCACCGCTGTGCTGGGTGCCGGCGCTCAGGTCCGGCACGGCGATACGAATTTCCTTTAGCTCATCAGCCTGCGCGGTGAACGCAAGCAGGCCCGCCAGCGCAGGAACGGCAAACAGACTGAAAACGCGTTTAAAGGGAAGGTTCATGGGTGCGGCTCCTTGATCACGACGGGCGTTGAGGAACCGAAAGTAGGCTGAAGCGATGCATTCACTTAAATACTATAAATTCACATTTTTATAGCTTTTTGAGCTAAGCAAGGCATATCGGGGCTTGCGGCGGCGTATGCATTAACAGCATCGAAAATATTCTTCGAATGCATTGGATGCGCATGGGCTGGAGGCCTTAAATGGCCTCGCTTATCTCTCAAATGAATCTTTATCAGGTTTGTTATAACCATTTGTTTTTAGCTAATGCCGCTAAAGATCGCAGCCTTCGGCAGCTCCTGCAGGGGCAACGCAATGCCATGTAGGAGCTGCCGCAGGCTGCGATCTTTTGATCTTGACTCGATCTCGATCCAACCCGACAACGGAGGTCACCCATGGCCCGTCAATCCTTGCTCAGCCTGCCGCTGCCGGTGCCGCCGCTGAAACGCCGACGCACCTGGCCCAGCATCAATCAACGCGTGTTGCCATGGCTGCTGCCGCTCAGTCTGTTCGCCCTGTGGTGGCTGGCCGCGCGCAATGCCTGGATGAGCGAGCAGATCCTGCCCGCGCCATCACTGGTGTGGAACAGCGCCGTCGAGCTGGCGCATGGCGAGCTGTGGAGCCATTTTTGGATCAGCCTGCAGCGCTTGTTCTGGGGTTTGCTCGCAGGGATTTCGGCCGGTGCGGTACTGGGGGCGGCGCTGGGTTTCAGTCCGCGTCTTGAACGCTTGATCTTCCCGACCTTCGCCGGTCTGTCGCAGGTGCCGACGCTGGCGTGGATTCCCTTGTTCATGGTGTTTTTCGGCATCGGCGAAGTGCTGAAACTGGTGGTGCTGATCAAAGCCATCGTCGTTCCGGTGACCTTGCATACATTGGTCGGCGTACGCGATGCACAGCCAAAATTGCGCGAAGCCGCCGCCGTCTTGCGCCTGCCACCGCACCTGCTGATTCGTCGACTGGTACTGCCAGCCGCCCTCCCCGCATTCATGGCCGGCGTGCGTCTGGCGCTGGCGGCCGGCTGGACCTCGTTGCTGGCGGTCGAGCTGCTCGCTTCCAGTGAAGGCATCGGTTACCTGATGGTCTGGGCACGCCAGCTGTTCATGCTCGACATCGTCTTTGTGTGCATTGTGGTCATCGGTGTGATCGGCGTGGCGATGGATCGCGGCATCGGCCTGCTGGACCGAAAACTGGTGCACTGGCCGCACCCGGCCACTGCTGAAATTCGTCGTGGCCCGCGTTATCAAGGCTGGCAGCGTCTGCAACCGTGGCTGTTGCCACTCGGTTTGCTGGCACTGTGGCAACTGGCCAACGATCAGCAGTGGGTCGACGCCAATATTCTGGTCAGCCCATTGGCCGTGTTGAGCACCACGTGGGATGGCTTGCTCGACGGCACGCTGATCAGCGGCATGGCGCTGAGCCTGGGGCGTACCCTTGGTGGTTTGCTGTTGGGTGGTGGACTCGGTTTCGCCCTTGGCTTGCTGCTGGGTCTGTCGCGCACCAGTGAAAGACTGCTCGGCCCGACCCTCGCCGCCCTGCGCCAGATTGCCATCTTCGCCTGGGTGCCATTGCTCACCGCGTGGTTCGGTCTCGGTGAACTGGCGAAGTGGGTATTCGTCGCCCTCGCCGCTTTCTTTCCGCTATTCATCGCCACCCAGCGCAGCGTCGCCAACCTCTCGCCGCAACTCAACGAAGCCGCGCAAGTGCTGCGCCTGAGCCTCGGCCAGCGCCTGCGCCGCCTGGTGCTGCCGGGCGCCGCGCCGGGGATTTTCGCCGGCCTCCGGCTGAGCCTGATCTACGCCTGGCTCGGCACCATCGGCGCCGAATATTTCATGCCGTCGAATGGCGGCATCGGCAGCCAGATGATCGGCGCACAACAACTGCTGCGCATGGACCTGATCATGGCCGGCATGCTCCTCGTCGGCTTGACCGGCGCCCTGCTCAACCTCATTGGCCAACGCCTGGAAATTCGCGCGACCCGCTGGAGACACGCATGAACGCACCCATTGTCAGCTTCAACCACGTAGGCAAATCCTTCGACGTCGACGGTTTCGAACTGGAGGCGATTCGCGAATTCAACCTGGACATTGCCGAAGGCGAATTCGTCGCCATTGTCGGCTCCAGCGGCTGCGGCAAATCGACGTTACTGCGCTTGCTGGTCGGTCTCGACACGCAGTTTCGCGGGCAGATCACTGTGGACGGTAAAGCCGTCAGCGGTATCGGCGGCGAGCGCGGCATTGTCTTCCAGGAACACCGTTTATTCCCGTGGCTGACTGTCGCCGACAACATCGGTCTGGGCCTGGTCAACGAGCCGCTGAGCGCTGCGCAGAAACAACAACGGATCAACGATTTCATCGATCTGGTCGGCCTGCGCGACTTCACCCGCGCCTATCCGCACCAACTCTCTGGCGGTATGGCGCAGCGCGTGGCGATTGCTCGTGGCCTCGTCGCCAGCCCGCGCATTCTGCTGCTCGACGAACCCTTTGGCGCGCTCGATGCGCTGACCCGCCAACAAATGCAGGACGAGCTGTTGGCGATCCGCGCCCGCGCGAAAATCACCACAATCCTCGTTACCCACGATGTCGAAGAAGCGATCTTTCTTGCCGACCGCGTGGTGGTGATGGAGCCGCGTCCGGGGCGGATCAAGCAAGTGGTCGACATCGCCCTGCCCCACCCGCGCCAGCGCAGCAGTTTCGACTTCCATCAGTTGCGTGAAGAGCTGCTGCACGAGCTGACCAGTGACGACCATTACCAACCGAGCGTGCCGGTACAGATCCGCGATCTGCCGCTGACGTTCATTGCCTGCTGAACAGGAGTTTTGCGATGCCGCAACGTCCCAATTTTCTGGTGATTCTGGCCGACGATCTCGGCTTCTCCGACCTCGGCGCGTTCGGCGGTGAAATCGCCACGCCGCACCTCGATGCCTTGGCCAGCAACGGCCTGCGCCTGACCGATTTTCATACCGCACCGACCTGCTCGCCGACTCGTTCGATGCTGCTGACCGGCACCGACCACCACATCGCCGGCATCGGCACCATGGCCGAAACCCTGACCCCGGAGCTGATCGGCAAACCGGGTTATGAGGGTCACCTCAATGACCGCGTCGTCGCGCTGCCCGAGCTGCTGCGTGAAGCCGGTTACCAGACGTTGATGAGCGGCAAGTGGCACTTGGGCCTGACCGCCGAGCTGGCCCCGCATGCCCGGGGTTTCGAGCGTTCGTTCTCGCTGCTGCCAGGCGCCGCCAACCACTATGGCTTCGAACCGACCTACGACGAACAGACCCCGGGCCTGCTGAAATCGACGCCGGCGCTGTACATCGAGGACGACACCTTCATCGACGAATTGCCCAAGGACTTCTATTCCTCCGATGCCTTCGGCGACAAGTTGCTGCAGTACCTCAAGGAGCGTGACCAGACCCGGCCATTCTTCGCTTACCTGCCGTTCTCTGCGCCGCACTGGCCGTTGCAGGCGCCGGCCGACCTCGTCGAGAAATACCGTGGCCGCTATGACGCCGGCCCGGAAGTGCTGCGTCTGGAGCGCCTGGAAAAACTCAAAGCCCTGGGCCTGATCGAGCCGGACGTCGAGCCGCATCCGCTGATTCAATTGACCCAGCAGTGGGACGCGCTGAGCGAGGAACAACAACAGATTTCTGCGCGGGCGATGGAGGTCTACGCAGCGATGGTCGAGCGCATGGACTGGAACATCGGCCGGGTCGTCGAATACCTGCGCCAGCAGGGGCAACTCGACAATACGTTCATCCTGTTCATGTCCGACAACGGTGCCGAAGGCGCGCTGCTTGAGGCCTTCCCCAAATTCGGTCCGGAACTGGTCGCGTACCTCAGCCAACATTACGACAACAGCCTCGACAACATCGGTCGGGCCAATTCCTATGTCTGGTATGGGCCGAACTGGGCGCAGGTGGCGACCGCGCCGTCGCGCCTGTTCAAGGCGTTTACCACCGAAGGCGGGATTCGCGTGCCGGCGCTGCTGCACTATCCGCAGCTGGCGATCAAAGGGCAGATCAGCCACGGCTTCGGCACGGTGATGGACATCACGCCGACGATTCTCGATCTGGCTGGCGTGCGTCATCCGGGCAAGGTCTGGCACGGCAAACCGGTGGCGCCGTTGCGTGGGAAATCGTGGCTGGGTTTTTTGTCGGGCGAGACGGCACAGGTGCATGACGAGCACACGGTGACGGGTTGGGAATTGTTCGGGCGAAGGGCGATTCGGCAGGGATCGTGGAAAGCGGTGTGGATCCCCGGGCCGGTAGGGCCGGCGACCTGGCAACTGTATGATTTGAGCAGTGATCCAGGGGAGATTCATGATCTGGCGTTGAGTCAGCCGGAGAAACTCAGCGCGTTGATCGGGCATTGGCAGCAGTATGTCGAGGAGACCGGGGTGATTCTCAGCGAGTCGCCTTTCCAGCCGGATTGAGCGTGCCTGGTATAACGCTATCGCTGGCAAGCCAGCTCCCACAGGGTGCGATGCCGTTCACAAAACCAATGAATGACATAAAACCTGTGGGAGCTGGCTTGCCAGCGATGAGGCCCTCAAATTCAACCTTCAAGCCTGAGCTGTACGCACCTCTTCCTGCGCAACCGCATCTTTGCGAACAAACCGGTTCGCCCGCCCAAACGTGCCAAAATCATTAAACCTCACGCCCATCTCGCGCATCACCTTATGCGCCACCGGCACGGTCATCTGGCGGATATAAAACGGCTCCTTCACCACAAAATGATGAATCCCGTGACTGCTGCCAAAGTTGAAGCAGAACGCCTGCAACGGCCACAACCACCAAGGGTTCAACACCTGGCACTGTTGCAGCACATTGCCCAGTTCAACGTCCCCGTAGTAATGCATGTTCGAGCTGATGAAGTGCAGGCAGAACGTGCGCAATACATTTGGGCCGATGATCACCACGGCCGCAATATCAATCACCTGCATCACCGACAACGTCGTCGCTGACCATTCGATCGGTGCGCCCAGCAGGTACGCGATGCCATTGGCCGCATGGAAACCGAGAAACACATACCACGCGCCCCAATGCACCAGCGCCAGCGGCGCGTAGACCTTCAACGTGCGTTTGATGATGCTGAACTTGTGCGCCCAGGTTTTGGCTCGCAGCATGCGGATAAACGCCGACATCACGTTGTCGCCGACCATCAGC
Source organism: Pseudomonas sp. GM80 (assembly GCF_000282515.1). Classification (GTDB taxonomy): domain Bacteria; phylum Pseudomonadota; class Gammaproteobacteria; order Pseudomonadales; family Pseudomonadaceae; genus Aquipseudomonas. Next base: position 40,617 of record NZ_AKJD01000055.1, on the reverse strand, counting down.
AAACGCGCAAAACCCCACGGCTCGCCGTTGGTGATCGCGCGTTCTTCCATATCGGTTTCGGTGCCGGAAACCTTGTGGTGATTGAGGTGCAGATGCCGACGAATCCACGGATTGATCGTGCTCGGCCGCGCCAGCCACACCAGGCCCATCATCAAATTGTGCGGCACGCGCTGCTTGCGGAAATACATGCTGTGGATCAGGTCGTGCTCCAGCTCATGGGTCAGCGAAGCGAAAAACGCGTTGAGCAACAGGCACGCCCACCACGCCATGTGGCCCGTGATGTACAGCGTCGCCGAGCCAACCATCCCGATCAGGGCAAACGCCAGAATCCCCGCCCCCAGCGCGTCCTGATGCTGGAGAATCGGGTAGCGCTCACGCAATTCAACGCCTTTGGCCAGCACCACTTGGCGAATATGTGCTGATCGCTGGGCCGCATTGTGTCGCTGGGGACTTGCAGAAGTACCGTCCATGCTTCCATCCTCGGGTTTATGATGTTCGCATCGTGCCTCGCCGGGGCTTGAATCGCGGTAGCCGAGAACGCCAACCTGTTGACCGGAAGCGCCAATCAGCATGAAGGAACCGACCTCCCTCGCCAGTTGGACCCGTGCCTTGCGCAAACAACTCGATGCGCTGGGGCTGGACAGCATTGCCCTGTGCCAACAGGCCGGACTCGACCCCAATTTGATGGACGACCCCAACGCGCGCTATCCGCTCTCCGGCACCACGCGCCTGTGGGAAATTGCCGTGCAGGTCAGCGGCGACCCGGCGATTGGTTTGCGCGTGTCGCGATTCGTCAGCCCGACCACGTTCCATGCCCTCGGTTATGCGCTGGTGGCCAGCGGCAGTTTGCGCGAGGTGTTCGAGCGCATCGTGCGTTATCACCCGGTGGTCAGCGATGCGCTGGAACTGGAACTGAGCCGCAGCGATGACCGCTATCAATTTCGTCTGAAAATTCCGTCAGGCAATCCGGCGCCGGCCTTCGAAGCCATCGACGCCTTCACCGCGATCTACGTGCGCACCTGCCGCAATCGGCTCGGCCGTGATTACGCGCCGCTGGCGGTTTACCTGCGCCGCCCGGAACCGAGCGATGCGCACCAATGGCACAAAGTCTTTCGCGCCCCGGTGCATTTCGGCTGCGCCGAGGATCGCCTGGAATTCGCCCTCGCCGACTTCGACAGCCACCTCGACGACGCCAACCCGGAACTCGCCGAACACAATGAAACAGTACTCAAACGCACGATGGCCCAACTCCAGCCGCTGACCTGGGAGCGCAAGGTGCGCGATGCCATTGAAGAACAACTGCCGGAAGGTGAGCCGAGCGCAGAACGGATTGCCCAGGCGTTGCATTTGAGCTTGCGCAGCTTGCAACGGCATCTGGCGGATGAGGGTTGTCGCTTTGATACGTTGTTGAACGAGAGCCGCGAGAATCTGGCGCTGCTGCACCTGCGCGATCCGCAGTGTTCATTGAGTGAAGTGAGCTACCTGCTCGGGTTCGCTGATACCAGCAGCTTCAGCCGCGCCTTCAAGCGCTGGACGGGGATGACGCCGGGGCAGTTTCGTGATGGGTTGCGTTGATCCAGAACCGGGTTGTCTGATCTGGCGCCATCGCGAGCAGGCTCACTCCTACAGGAGGAACGCATTCCAACTGTAGGAGTGAGCCTGCTCGCGATAGCGTCCTTTAATTCACCACAAACCCCAGCTCAAAAACAGTGCCGTCAGCATCACTAATCACCCGCACCTGTCCCCCATGCAGTTGCATGATCGACTGCACGATCGCTAGCCCCAACCCACCCGAATCCCCCGGTTCTGCCCGTGAAGGATCGACGCGGTAGAAGCGGTCGAACAGCTTGCTCAGATGCTCCTGCGCAATCGCCGGGCCATGGTTGTGCACTTGCAACCAGCACGCACCCGCCTCGTCCCGGCGACGCAAACTGATCACCGATCCTTGATCGGCGTGGCGCACGGCATTGGCCAACAGATTGCCGAGCGCCCGTTGCAACAACTGTTGATCAGCAAGCAACTCACCGTGCAGTTGATTGTCCAGCCGCAGATCCCGGTCATCCGCCAACGCTTCAAAATAATCACACAGCTCACCGCCAACGCTGGGCAAATCCAGGGTTTGCAGATTGAGCGCTCGCTCGGCCTGTTCGGCACGGGCAAGGAACATCAAGTTTTCCGCCATGCGCTTGAGCCGTTCGAACTCTTCCATGTTCGAGGCCAGCACTTCCTGATATTCCTCGGTGCTGCGCGGGTGATTCAGCGCCTGGCCGTTGCTCGCCAGCAAAGTGTGCAGTGGCGTGCGGATTTCGTGGGCGAGGTCGGCGGAGAACTGCGACAGGCGCTGCACGCTGTCGTCCAGACGCGCGAGCATGCCGTTGAGTGCCTGCACTGGTTCAAGCAGTTCGGCGGGCGTGCCATTGGCGGGCAGGCGTTGGTCGAGGCTGCGCAGGTCGATGCCGCGCACTGCTTCGCTCAACTGACGCAGCGGTTGCAGGCCCCGGCGCAGCAACAGCAAGCCCAAGGCAAAAGCGAGCAACGCACCGAGGCCAACCGACAGATACAAGCGCATGCGATAGCTGCCAAGCATCTGCTCGCGCTCGCTCAGCACCTTGCCGGCGATGATCGTCAGTGGCTCGCCGTTCGGCCCCTGCGCTTCGCCGGACAACAGTGCCAGCCCGGCACCGTCCGGCGCTTGCCACGTGAGCACATCGGGACGCTGTGGCGTTTGCTCGCGGGGGATCGCGTTCAGTGCGGGCAACTCGCGTTGGCGTGGATTGATCGCGATCACGCTCGACCCATCCGCACGCCGCACCAGCAACAGGCTGTCGAGATTGCCGAGCATGTTCTGATACAAACGTGGTCGCGCCTGCAAAGCCCCCAGGCTGTCGCTGTCGGCGAGCAAGGCGCGCACTTGCTCCAGTCGACCGAGTAACGCGAGGTCGTCGCGGTAGGCGATTTCCGAGGCCAGCGAGCGATAGAGAAACACGCCAATCGCGCTCAGCACCAAAGCGCAAACCAATGCGAACGCCAGCGCCAGGCGCCAGGCGATCGACCTAGAGCGCATCGTCAGGGGCTTCCAGCTGATAACCGACGCCGCGCACGGTGTGGATCAGTTTCGGCATGTACGGGTCATCGACTTTCGCGCGCAAACGACGCACCGCGACTTCGACCATGTTGGTGTCGCTGTCGAAATTCAGGTTCCACACCTGCGAAGCAATCAGCGTGCGCGACAGCACTTCGCCCTGGCGACTGGCGAGCAATTGCAGCAGGGCGAATTCCTTGTTGGTCAGGGCGATGCGCTGGCCACCACGGCTGACGCGGCGGCGCAGCACGTCGATTTCCAGATCGGCGATGCTGTACGACTCGGCTTCGCGCATCGGCCCGCGGCGCAGCAAGGTGCGCACGCGCGCGAGCAGTTCGGCGAAGGCGAAGGGTTTGAGCAAGTAATCGTCGGCGCCCAGTTCGAGGCCGCGCACGCGGTCTTCAATGGCGTCCTTGGCCGTCAGGAACAGCACCGGCGTGGCGCCGCGCTGGCGGATCAGCTGCAGCAATTGCCAGCCATTGAGACCGGGGAGCATCACGTCGAGGATGATCAGGTCATATTCCTGCTGCTCGATAAAGTAGCGCCCATCGAGACCGTTGAGCGCCACGTCCACGGCAAAACCCGACTCGCCCAGGCCTTTGGCGAGGAAATTTGCGGTTTTGGCTTCATCTTCTACGACCAGCAAACGCATGGCACACCTCGATTGATAGGCACACAGGCTAGGCGCCTTAGGCGGCGTTGCCCATTACAAACTTGTAATCAGACTGACGAGGTTCTGACGAAGACCGGCGATTAAGGTGGCGACCTCAGCTTTTGGAGCCTGCCCATGACCGTCAAATACTTCGTTGCAAGCCTGATGATCGGCCTCAGTGGCGCGGCTGTCGCCAGCCCTGAACTGCCACGTCACGCCGACCTCGACCTGAAAACTGCACGCCTGCTCGCCGACACAGCGATGAGCAATTGCACCGGCACAGTGTCGGTGCTCGACCGTGGCGGCAATCTGCTGGTGACCCTGCGCGGCGATGGCGTCGGCTCGCACAACACCGCTGCCAGCCAGCGCAAGGCGTACACCGCGCTGTCGACCAAAACCGCCACTCGTTTGTTTGCCGAACGCGCTCGCAGCAATCCGGAAACGGCAAACCTCAACACCCTCGACGAATTGCTGCTGCTTGGCGGCGGTATTCCGCTGTTCGCGGCTGATGAACTGGTCGGTGCGATGGGCGTGGCCGGTTCCGGCGGCGGCGAGCAAGACGAAAACTGTGCAATCAAGGCGGCCGAGAAGGCCGGTCTGGCCACTACCCGTTCCCAATAAGGAGATGCATCGATGAATACTTTGCGCATGACTTTCGCCGCGCTCGGCCTGAGTGCTTTTTCAAGCCTGGCGCTGGCCGCCGGTAATCCGTTGAGCGTGCATGTGCTCAATCTGGAAAACGGCCTGCCTTCGCCGGGCATTAACGTGACCCTGGAAAAACATGTCGGCGAGAACTGGCAGCCTCTGGCTCAGGGTACAACCAATGAACAAGGGCGGATTGCCGAACTGTTCCCGGCCAAACAGCCTTTTGAAGCGGGCGAATACCGCGTGGTGTTCAAGACCGGCGAGTACTTCAAGAAGGTCAAGCACGACACGTTCTTCCCGGAGATCCCGGTGATCTTCGAGGTAAAACAGACCGATCAGCATTACCACATCCCGCTGCTGCTCAGCCCGTACGGCTTCTCGACCTATCGCGGCTCGTAAAATAAACACAGATCCTTTGTTGGAACTGGCCTCTGTGGCGAGGGGATTTATCCCCGATGGACTGCGCAGCAGTCCCATTTTTCAGGGCCGCTGCGCGCCCCAGCGGGGATAAATCCCCTCGCCACAAGTATGGGTTTCCACTGTGGATGAATGTGGCGCCGTTAGATCGTGGCCAGGGCGCGCAATCGTGCGGCGTCGAGGATTTCGATCTCGCCGTACCCGAGGCCGATAATTCCCTGTCCCTGCAAATCCTTGAGGATCTGGTTGGTGGTCTGCCGCGACAGCGACAGCATCGACGCCAGTTGCTCCTGCGGCAGCTGCAGCACTCGGCGCGGCGCGTCGAGTTCGCCGTAACCTTCGGCAATCATCAGCAAGCGATGGGCCAGACGCGCCGGGGCCGGCAGCAAGCTCAGTTGTTCCAGATTGATAAAGGCCAGGCGCAGTTTGTGGCTCATCAGCAGCGCCAGATGTCGCCAGTACAGCGGCTGTTCTTCGAGCAGTTTCAGCATCGTTGCCTGCGGGATATTCAGCAGCGTACACGGCCCGACTGCATACGCATCATGGGTGCGCGGCTGACCATCGAACAGGCAGATTTCGCCGAACCAGTGCGGCGCCTCCACCAGACTCAACAACGCCTCCTTGCCCTGCTCGCTCACCGCGCCAATGCGCACCGCACCCTCGAGCACCGCGTACAAACCGCACGGCGCGTCGCCGCGCTGGAACAACCGTTGCCCCGCCGTCAGCCGCCGCTCCCGGGCCGCCGCCAGCAGGCTATCCTGAAAGGATGCCGGCAGATGGCTGAACCACTGGCCGCTTATCAGCCGTGAACGTATTTGCATAAACACTCCTGGATTGTCGCCTGCCTGACAGAGCGAACCCTGATCCCGAGGGATGATGCGATCAACCCTAACGGAGGAACAACAATGAAAAGCCTCGTCGACCATCTCAGTCAATACGCCGCCTACCACCGTGATCCGCGCAACATCGCCAGCCACTTTATCGGCATTCCGCTGATCGTGGTGGCCGTCGCGGTATTGTTGTCGCGGCCGGAATGGTCGCTGGGCGGGTTGTGGATATCTCCAGCCGTTATCGTGGCGCTGGCCTCGGCGTGGTTTTACCTCAGACTGGAAGTGAAGCTCGGCGTATTGATGACCGTGCTGATGGGTCTTTCCGTCTGGGCCGGGCATGCGCTGGCGCAGCAGAGCACCCTGATCTGGCTGAGCAGCGGCCTGGCGATGTTTGTGATCGGCTGGGTGATCCAGTTTGTCGGGCATCACTACGAAGGGCGTAAACCGGCGTTTGTCGATGACGTCAGCGGGCTGATCGTCGGGCCGCTGTTTGTGGTGGCGGAAGTAGCGTTCATGCTCGGTCTGCGCCAGGAATTGAAGCAGGCGATTGAACAGCGCTCAGGCCCGGTGACCCTGCGCGAACACAAAATCGCTCATTGAAAATTCAGGCGAGGTGCACCGCCGCGCACCTCGCCTGACGAGTTTTACAGCGTACCGAACGTCACCTGCACCGTCAGCGCGCCCTGATTGTCTGCGAGCCCGACACCGTAGCGGCCCTGCAGATCGTCGTTGATGCACAGTTGCAATTCGCCCTGCTGCCCCGGCGGAATCGGCGCCAGATCGCCGATCAGAAACGGCGCCCCGGTACTGCCGATCCGCCCGATCAACGCACCCTCATTGGCGCCCGGCAAGGTGTAACCGGGTTTGGCGATCAGCCCTGCGCTGCCGTTGCCATCGACCATGCCCCCGACCGGACTGGCGAACCAGCGCCCGCTGAGGTAACGCACCAGGCGCGGGCTCGGCCCGTTGATCTGCACGCCGGTGCCCTGCCAGGGCTGATTGGCCTGAACCTGCACCGTGGCGGTTTTCAGGTCGTTGGCCAAGGTGTCGCCGGCCTGAATCGACAACGCAGCGATGGTCAGGCTCGGGTTCGAAGTGCCGGTGCTGGGAAACACGCCATCGCCGACCAGGAACAGATTTTTGTGATCCCAGCTGCGCTGATCCTTGTCGACCACCGAGGTCAGCGGGTTGTCGCCCATGCGGTAGGTGCCCATCAAATGGCCGGCACCCTGGAAACTGTATTCGTCGCCCTTGTAGGTGAACCGTCCCGGTGGCAGGAGCTTGGTCAACTCGGTGGCGCCGAGCAGTTCAGTGATGATGTGCGTGGCGAGGATCTTCGCCTGGCGGAAGCCTTCCTTGGTGTAGTCGGACAAGTCGTAGTGAATCTCCGGGCGCGGAATGCCCAGGCGATCCTTGTACTGCGTCGACGGCACGATGTAGCAGTTGGCGTTATCCGGATCGTCCTCAACTTGTTCCACCAGAAAACCGATGCGGAACTGGCGGGTCAGCAAGTCGTTGAGTTTTTGTACCAGCGCTGTGCCATACAACACTTGCTGCGGGCCCTTGGCCGGAGGCAGTGGATTGGTGGCGCTGCCGTTGCTGCCATCGATCAGGTCGGCGACGGTGACGTAGGGATCGCCCACCGGCCAGTTGAAGCCTTCGTTGCCGATCTCGATCCGCCACGCCGCACGCTGACTGCGAAAGGCACCGTCGCGCAGGCTTTCGATGCCCGCCGTCGATACCGGGCCGCGATAGGGAAATACCGCTTTGCCTTCCGGCATCAAACCCCAGGCCAGGTAGATCGGATGATCCGCCAGGCTGCGCCCGACCTGTCCGCTGCTGTTGGCCACGCCTTTGGGCCACGCGGGGCTGGTGGAGTTGAGCAGCAGCTTCGGCGTCTCGATGGCATGGGCGGCAATCACATAGCGCTGGCCTACCGCGACACCAGTCCCGGTCGGTGGGCCATCGCCCAACTGGTATTGAATGAACTCTATGCCACTGATGGATTTGTCCGCCGCCACCGTGACTTTGCTCGCCACGGTTTTGTACAGCACCCGCACATTGCCGGTGTTCAACGCGTTGTTCAGGGTGACAGTGGCGTCGTACTTGGCCTGGATCGGGCAGATCGGTGTGCAGTTGGTGTTGCCGGCGCACACCCGACGTCCCGCGTAGGGCTGCGAATTGCGTCCCGCCGGTGTCGGGCTGACCACCAGTGGCAAGCCGTCAAACGACTGGCCCTGAACCGCCGCGACAAAACTGCCATCGACCAGTGACAACGGAATGCTGGTCATCGGGAATTGATAACCATCGGGGAACGTCATCCCCAGATACGCCTGATCCGCCACATTGGCGGCCACGCCGATTTCCGCCTCGGCCCGGCAGTAAGCGCTTTGCAGATCGTTGTAGCTGATCGGCCAGTCGACACCAACGCCGTACAGTGACTTCAGGCGAAAGTCGTTGGGCACCATGCGCAGGCAGGTCGCGACCCAGTGCCAGGTGGTGCCGCCTCCGACCCGTTCATAGGTGCTGGTAAAGGCCAGCGGGCCCTTTTGCACCAGGTAGCTGACCTCGGGATTGTCCCAGCCAAGAATCAGGTCGGCGATGGTCGCGCGCGGCGCATTCTGCTCGGCCGGCTTGCGCGGCGTGTCCAGCGTGCTCACCGGTGGATAGGGCGATTCCGGGGTCTTCAGGGTCGCCGTGTAAAAGCGCTCCAGATACTGATTACGGTTGGCCGGCACTTCCGGCCCCGATTCCAGCACCAACACTTTCACCCCGGCCAGACCCAATTGATAGGCGATGATGCTGCCGGCCAGACCGGCACCGACGATCACCACGTCCGCTTGTTCGGTACTCATGACGACGCTCCTTGTTGTCCGCTGGCGGGAACCCCGGTGAAGTCTTCAAGGCTGGGCGGTACTTCGTTCCAGTAACCGAAGAAGAACTCGCTGTAACCCATGGGATGCGCCTGGGCGATTCTCCATGCCCAGCTCTGCGTGTAGGCCTGATCGGAAACGACCATCTGATCACCGGGCTGGTGGCTGCCGACGGCATACGGCTGATACCAGACGCCCAGCAACCACAGCTTCATGATCGAACGGGCGGCTTGTGCCGTTTGCGTGGTGGCCGGTTGCGCGCCGTTCATCAACACGGCCTCGGCGATCTGATCGGGCGGCACTTTATCGGCGAGCAGCGTTGCGTACTGGGTCAACAATGCCTGCACCACCGGGGTGGTGATGCGCGGTTCGATGAAGGCCAGAAACTGCGTCGGCAGATCGATCGGGTCGACCGAAGGCGCGATAAAGGTGAGCGGGATGCCCGTCAGGGCCGATGACAGCCCGGCGAAATTTTTCAGATCGGTGCTCATGGCTGACTCCTTGTCGCGCCCGTCGATTGTGCGCGTTCGAGCAAGTAGGTGAAGTCCGCGAAACTGGTGCGCGGCGATTCGGTGACGTGGGTGGCGGCATTACCGTGACAGGCGATGCAACTGGACGAGGCTTGCGGCACGGTGCCCTGGATGTAGGTTTCCAGAGTGGTGTTGGCGAGGAACGAAGGCGCCGGGCGGCCCAGGGGCTCGGTTTTCGAGATCTGGCACGGTGGCTGCGGCGTCAATGTCGGCCATTGCGTGCTGATCAACTGATAGTTGGCCCAGACACTCTTCGGATTCACCGTGCGCAACAGCGTCTGATAGGTGCTGTTGAGGGTTTTGGTGGCCGGCGTCAGTGAGGCCTCGCGAACGATCTGCGACGGCGTGGCCTTGACCGCCGGGTTCCACGGGCGCGGCGGTGGCTGATTGACAGGAGCCTGACTGCTGGCGTTGTAGAACAGATACGGTCCTTTGCGCTCGGCCACCGGGGTGGACTGCTCCGGCACGTTATCGACATGTTCGAAGGTCGACCAGACCCACTGCGGCGCGCTGCTGGTCTTGTGCACGATGTGCAGACCGACCAGCCCGACAGGTTCGGCCTTGCACGATTCCGGCACCACCGGGCCCTTGCTCGGGTCGCTGTTGCCCGGGGTGTAGACCAGCGCATCGACCGTATGGAAGCTCTCGCGACGGTCGCTGCCATCGAGCACCTTCCAGGAGGCCTTGACCATCAGCGAGCCGACCTGGCGGGTGTCGCTATTGCCGCAACTGAACGCCACCGTGTTCTTCGGATCCGCCGCGAAAAACTTCTGCTGGCCCTGAACGCTGTACAGACCGTTGTTGACGATGTCGTCAAACATCGGCTGGTTGACCACGATTTCGTTGCGCGTATACACGCCGCTCTGATCGACCAGCGGCCCGCTCTCAAACGGCTGGATAAACTCATCGAGCACGTCCGGTACTTTGCCCATCTGTTGCAGCAAACGCCCGGAACCCAAGCCTTCACAGGCTTTGGGAAGGGTCGCTGGCGCGCTCCAGGGGTTGGGTGTCTGGCCGTTGGCGAGGAATATCTGATAACTCTCTTTCCAGCTCTCCCAGACCGTCGCGCCATCCTGTTGGCCGATCGACGTGCCGGTGTTCGGGTCACCGTTGTCCAGCGCCGGCCAGTTCAAGGCGATAAACGTCTGCCACGACATTTCATCGAAGTTCTGCTGCAGGCTGGTCAGGGAAAACGGCGGGGTCGCCGTAACATCGAAAGGTATCTGCGTGGACAGCGTCGGGTCGGCGCTGGCCAGTGGGCTCAACATTGCGCCGAACAGCGCGCAGCCGAGCCACGGCGCGGGCCGGTGGACTTCCATTCTCATCGTCATCTCCTTGGCATCAGGGCCCAGGAGATACGCCGGTCCGTCATGGACTCTTCACTGCGCCTCCTGGCACAGACAGGAGATTAGGCAAGGAACCGCTCAAGGTTGTCGGGGGCGTTAGACCAAATCGAGTTAAGTCCAATAGCCACACGACACACCTCCCTGTAGGAGCTGCGGCACGCTGCGATCTGTTGATATTCAAAATCACTATCAAAGATCGCAGCACCCGCAGTTCTTTGGCGTTAGAGACTGGCGACTTTCTGCCAGACCTTCGGCTTGAAGAACAAGGTTTCACCCTTGGCCAGGCCGATCAGGCTGTCGTGGTCTTTCACCACTTCGGCTTCGATCAGATCAGTCTGCCCTTCGACCTTCAACGTCACCCGCGTGGTCGCGCCCAACGGCCGGATGTCGCGTACTTCGGCGGCGTGGTGGTCTTCCAGTTCGTGTTTGGACAACGACACTTCGTGCGGGCGGAACAGCACGTGATTGTCGTCGCTCAGCAGCAAGCGGTTCGAATCGCCGAGGAAGTGATAAACGAAATCGCTGGCCGGGTTCTCGTAGACGTCGCCCGGTGAACCGATCTGCTCGATCACGCCTTTGTTCATCACCACGATACGGTCGGCGACTTCCATCGCTTCTTCCTGGTCGTGGGTTACGAACACCGAGGTCAGGTTGATGTCTTCGTGCAGACGCGCCAACCAGCGGCGCAACTCTTTACGCACCTTGGCGTCGAGAGCGCCGAACGGCTCATCGAGCAGCAGCACTTTCGGCTCGACCGCCAAGGCACGGGCCAAAGCGATGCGCTGGCGCTGACCACCGGACAACTGCTCCGGATAACGATCCGACAGCCAATCCAGTTGCACCATGTTCAGCAGTTCGTGAACCTTGGTCGCGATCTGGCTTTCGCTCGGGCGCTGGTTTTTCGGTTTCATGCGCAGGCCGAACGCGACGTTGTCGAACACGGTCATGTGGCGGAACAAGGCGTAGTGCTGGAACACGAAACCGACGTTGCGATCACGCACGTCGTGGCCGGAAACGTCTTCACCGTGGAAAACGATATTGCCGTTATCCGGGGTTTCCAGACCGGCGATGATCCGCAGCAGCGTGGTCTTGCCGCAGCCCGAGGGGCCGAGCAGCGCGACCAGTTCACCGCTGTGGATATCCAGGCTGATGTTGTCCAGCGCCTTGAACGCATTGAAATTCTTGCTGACGTTACGCACTTCGATCGACATGAATTATTCCTCCGCGGCGCTGGCGCGCAGGCGGTTGATACGGTTTTCGCTCCACTGCTTGGCCAGCAGGATGAAGAGCGCCAGGATCAGCAACAGGCTCGCCACGGCGAACGCGGCCACGTGGTTGTATTCGTTGTAGAGGATCTCGACGTGCAGCGGCAAGGTGTTGGTCACCCCGCGAATGTGCCCGGAAACCACCGACACCGCACCGAATTCACCCATGGCCCGCGCGGTACACAGCACCACGCCATAGATCAGGCCCCACTTGATGTTAGGGACGGTGACGTGCCAGAACATCTGCCAGCCGTTGGCACCGAGCAGTCGCGCGGCTTCCTCTTCCTGCGTACCTTGTTCCTGCATCAGCGGGATCAGTTCACGGGCCACGAACGGCACGGTGACGAAGATCGTCGCCAGCACGATGCCCGGCAAGGCGAAGACGATCTGGATATCGTGATCCTGCAGCCACGGCCCGAACAGGCCCTGCGCGCCGAACATCAGCACGTAGACCAGACCGGCGATCACCGGCGAGACCGAGAACGGCAGGTCGATCAGCGTCACCAGCATGCTCTTGCCACGGAACGAGTATTTGCTCACGCACCATGCAGCGCTGACGCCGAACACCAGGTTCAGCGGCACCGAAATCAGCACGGCGAACACGGTGAGTTTCAGCGCCGACAGTGCGTCCGGTTCAAAGATCGCGGTGAAGAATGCACCGAGGCCATTTTTCAAACCCTGCGATACGACGATGAACAACGGCAACAGCAGAAACAGGAAAAACACCAGCCAGCCAAGGCCGATCAGGATTCTGCGCGAAGTGGCACTGCCACGGCGTGCAGCGTTGGCCGAAGAGGCGGCCGCAATAGACGATTGGGACATGTTCGCGCCTCCTTATGGGGTTTCGATGCGCCGCTGCAGCAAGTTGATCAGCAGCAACAGGACGAAGGAAACCACCAGCATCAGCACGCCGATGGCGGTAGCGCCGGTGTAATCGTATTGGTCGAGTTTGACCATGATCAGCAGCGGCAGGATCTCGGTTTTCATCGGCATGTTGCCGGCGATGAAAATCACCGAACCGTACTCGCCGACGCCACGGGCGAACGCCAGGGCAAAACCGGTCAGCCAGGCGGGCAGCAGCGCGGGCACGAGGATGTGGCGGAACACCTGCAAGGGTTTCGCACCGAGGCACGCGGCGGCTTCTTCGACTTCACGAGGGATGTCGGCCAGCACCGGTTGCACCGTGCGCACCACGAACGGCAGCGTGACGAAGGTCAGCGCCAGCGTGATACCGAGTGGGGTGTAGGCGATTTTGAAACCGAGGTCGGCAGCGAATTGCCCGACCAGGCCGGCCGGCGCATACAGCGCGGTCAGCGCGATACCGGCAACGGCTGTCGGCAGCGCAAACGGCAGATCGATCATCGCGTCGATCACCTTGCGCCCGGGGAAGGTGTAGCGCACCAGCACCCACGCCAGCAGCGTACCGATGATGCCGTTGATGATCGCGGCACACAGCGCGGTGCCGAAACTCAGCTTCAATGCCGCCAGCACGCGCGGTGCGGAGATGATCGCCCAGAACTGATCCCAGGTGAGTTGAGCGGCGTGGACGAACATCGCCGCCAGCGGGATAAGCACAATCAGGCTGAGGTACACCAAGGTGTAACCCAGCGTCAGCCCGAAGCCGGGTATGACGGGGGAGATACGACGCGACATAAAAGTCCTTGGTTAAAAACGCATCAATGTGGGAGTGAACCCTGTGGTGAGGGGATTTATCCCCGTTGGGCTACGCAGTAGCCCCAAAATCGGCAAATGCGGAAAACCAGATACACCGCATGTGATGGTTTTGGGGCAGCTTCGCTGCCCAACGGGGATAAATCCCCTCGCCACAAAAGCCCGCTCCCACAGTTTTGTAGTCAGATTACTGCGCCTGATAAATCTGGTCGAACACGCCACCGTCGTTGAAGAATTTCGGTTGCGCGGTTTTCCAGCCGCCGAAGTCCTTGTCGATGGTCACCAGATCCAGTTTCGGGAACTGCTGGGCGTATTTGGCAGCGACTTCTTTGTCACGCGGACGGTAGAAGTTCTTCGCGGCGATTTCCTGCCCGGCCGGGCTGTACAGGTGCTTGAGGTAGGCTTCGGCGATCTGCTCGTTGCCTTTCTTCTCGGCGTTCTTGTCGACCACGGCCACTGGCGGCTCGGCGAGGATCGACAGCGAAGGCACGACGATGTCGAACTTGTCCGCACCGCCATCTTCTTTCAGCGCCAGGAACGCTTCGTTTTCCCAGGCCAGCAACACATCACCCTGACCGTTGTTGACGAAGGTAATGGTCGAACCGCGTGCACCGGTGTCGAGAATCGGCACGTGCTTGAACAGGGTCTGGACGTATTCTTTGGCTTTGGCTTCGTCACCGCCATTGGCTTTCAGGCCATAGGCCCAGGCGGCGAGGAAGTTCCAGCGGGCACCGCCGGAGGTTTTCGGGTTCGGGGTGATCACCGAGACGTCGTTCTTGACCAGATCGCCCCAGTCCTTGATGCCTTTCGGGTTGCCCTTGCGCACCAGGAAGACGATGGTCGAGGTGTACGGCGTGCTCGCTTCCGGCAGACGCTTCTGCCAGTCGGCGGGCAGGGTCTTGCCGAGCTTGGCGATTTCATCGATGTCGCCAGCCAGCGCCAGGGTTACTACGTCGGCGCGCAGACCGTCGATCACCGCACGGCCCTGCTTGCCCGAACCACCGTGGGATTGCTGGATTTTCACGGTGTCGCCGGCGTGATCTTTCTGCCAGAACTTGATGAACTCAGCGTTGTAGTCCTGATACAGCTCGCGCGTCGGGTCATACGACACGTTGAGCAGTTCGTAATCCTTGGCAACCGCGGAACCGGCAAACACAGCGCTGGCCAGAGCGGCCAAAGCGTAACGGCGAATCGACGACATGGTGAAAGCTCCTGGAATTCTGGTGGTGGCTTTTTCTTATGTATTTCGGAAATCGTGTTGCCGGTTCAAAGATCGCAGCCTTCGGCAGCTCCTACATAAATCCCCCGTAGGAGCTGCCGCAGGCTGCGATCTTTTGATCTTCACTCAGCCCGGTTGCTTACCCGGTTGCTGCAAACGAAATTTCTCTTTGCGTTCGATCTGCACGACTTGCGCGTTGTGCACAGTGATTTCCACCGCGCCAAAACGCAGATCGCGCAGGGCGCTCTGGATTTCACGCAAGATGGTGCTTTCGTCCTGACCGTCAACGCTGCGAAGGGATGCGCTCATGGTGCTGCTCCTTTGAATGGGATATGCCTGGCAGTGGGCGGCACTGCGTTCGGCGTGGGAGCAATATAAGAGAGGCGCGGATATTCTTAAAAAGACTATTTAAGAATGTTTATATAACTGAAAAACATTATGTGGCGGGGCAAGGGTTTGCGCCGATCTCAGAGCGACAGATAACCCTGTGGCGAGGAGATTTATCCCCGTTGGGTTGCGAAGCGACCCTGAAAATTTGGGACTGCTGCGCAGTCCAACGGGGATAAATCCCCTCGCCACAGGTTTTATATTCACCACAGATTTTGTGTGCACCACAGGTTTTGTGTGCACCACAGGTTTTGTATTCACCACAGATTTTGTGTGCACCACAGGTTTTGTATTCACCACAGATTTTGTGTGCACCTCAGGTTTTGTGTCAGCTGTCAGCCAATAACAGGTGCTTTCGTCCAGTCAATTTCGGTCGCCGGCACCGGCCGGCCAAACCAGTACCCCTGCCCCAGATCACATGCCTGCTCCAGCAAAAACACCGCCTGCTCCGCCTGCTCGATCCCTTCCGCATGCACCTGCATGCCCATGCTCCGCGCCAGCGCGATGATCACCCGGACAATCGCCGCGTCGTCTTCATCCCACGGCAAACCTGCAACAAATCCCTGATCGATCTTCAATTTCTGCACCGGCAAACGCTTGAGCCTCAGCAGCGACGAATAGCCGGTGCCGAAATCATCAATGGCCAGGCGAATCCCCAGTTCACGTAAACGGTGCATCTGCTCCAGCGCCACTTCCGGATCATCCATCACCGCGCTCTCGGTGACTTCCAGCTCCAGGTAGGCCGGATCCAGCCCGGTATCGCGCAGCACCTGCGCCACTTGTTGATACAGCTCACGACGGGCGAACAATCGCGACGAAACATTCACCGCGACAAACGACAACACCACGCCGGCCTGCTGCCACTCACACATCTGCCGACACGCCTGCTGCATGACCCAGGCGTCGATTTCGGCGATCAGCCCGGTGCGCTCGGCGATCGGGATGAATTCTGCCGGTGATACCAGACCGCGCTGCGGATGCTGCCAGCGCACCAGCGCTTCGACGCCGATCAGGCGACTGGTTTTCAGGTCATGCACCGGTTGGTAATAGACACGCAGCTCCTGTTGTTCCAGCGCGCGGCGCAGTTCAAACGCGATTTCGACGCGTTGCTGGGCGTGGGCAGTGAGTTCTTCGGTGTACAGGGCGTAACCGTTGCGTCCGCTGCCTTTGGCCTTGAACAGCGCGGCATCGGCATTGCGCAGCAACTGCTCGGCGCTCAGTGCATCGCTGGGAAACAGGCTGATGCCGATGCTGGCGTTGATGAACAGTTCGTGACCGTCGATGCAGAACGGCTCCTTCAGCGCATCGAGAATGCGCTGGGCCAGTGCCGCCGCCTGCACCGGCTGTGGACAACTTTCCGCGAGCACGGCGAACTCGTCGCCACCGAGGCGCGCCAGGGTAATCCCCGGCCCGAACAGTTCCTGCAAGCGCGCCGCCACAGCCTTGAGCAAGCGATCGCCGACGTTATGCCCGAGGCTGTCGTTGATCATCTTGAAGTGATCGAGATCGAGCATCAGCAAGGCACAGCCGCGCTTGTGGGTCTGCGCCGACGCCAGCGCCTGCTCGGCGCGGTCGCTGAACAGCAGGCGATTGGGCAGGTCGGTCAGCGGGTCATGGTGGGCGAGGCGCTTGAGCTCGGACTCCGAGTCCTTGATCGCGCTGATGTCGGAGAACACCGCCACATAGTGGCTGATCCGCGCCTGATCATCGTGAATGACCCGGATGGTTTGCCACTGTGGATAAATTTCGCCGCTTTTACGCCGGTTCCAGATCTCGCCGCTCCACTCGCCCTGCGACTCCAGCGTGGCAAACATTGCCTGATAGAAACCCGGCGGATGATGGCCGGACTTGAACAGGCTCGGCTGCTGCCCGAGGACTTCTTCGCGCTGATAACCGGTGATCTCCATGAAGGCGCGATTGACGTGCACGATCAACCCCTGATGATTGGTCACCAGCACCCCTTCTCGCGTGCAGTCGAACACCGCTGCCGCCTGACGCAAGCGTTCACGGTCTGCGTGGCGCTCACGCAAACGCGCACCGATTCCCAGAAACGCACACAAACGCGCCCGCGCGAGGAAAATCAGCCCGGCGCTGACCGCCGCAAACAGGTAACCGTTGATCAGTTGCCAGCGGGCAAGATCGACGGAACTATCGAAGAAATTGTTTAATAAATGATCAGAACCTTGCAGCCAGACAGCGGCAAGCACGAGATAGAGCAGCGCTGCACGCAAGGCATCGCGATAAGTGGCAGACATTCGGCTGTCCATGTCCCTACAAAAAGGTTGAAATTATAGGTCAAGAAACATCCAGCGACTCTTATCTGAAAGGGCGACTGGTTTTATCTGTGTGCTTAGTGATAATGCAACGGCTGTTTTTATCTTTATCGAGGGCCCTATAGCCTATGTGGTACGAAGGTTTTCTTGGCTTGTCGGCCTGGTCTCTGGTCGCAGTCACCCTGCTGATGACCCACGTGACAATTGTCGGCGTCACGGTTTATCTGCACCGTTACTCGGCCCATCGCTCCCTGGAGCTGAATGCTGGCCTGAAACACTTTTTCCGCTTCTGGCTGTGGCTGACCACGGCGCAGAACACCCGCGAGTGGACCGCCATCCACCGTAAACACCACGCCAAATGCGAAACCGAAGACGACCCGCACAGCCCGGTCATCAAGGGTTTGTCCACGGTACTGCGTACCGGCGCCGAGTTGTACCGCGCCGAAGCGCAGAATCCGGAAACCTTGCGCATCTACGGCAAGAACTGCCCGGAAGACTGGATCGAACGCAACGTCTACAGCCGCTACCCACTGTTGGGCGTGGCGATCATGGGCGTCATCGACCTGCTGCTGTTCGGCACCATCGGCATCACCATCTGGGCGATCCAGATGATGTGGATCCCGGTGTGGGCCGCCGGCGTAATCAACGGTCTCGGCCATGCGGTCGGCTATCGCAACTTCGAATGCCGCGACGCGGCGACCAATCTGGTGCCTTGGGGCATCCTGATCGGTGGCGAAGAACTGCACAACAACCATCACACCTACCCTAACTCGGCCAAGCTGTCGGTGAAGAAGTGGGAGTTCGACCTCGGCTGGGCGTGGATCAAAGTCTTCAGTTTCCTGCGTCTGGCCAAGGTTCAGCGTGTCGCACCGATTGCCCATCGCGTGGAAGGCAAAGGCAGTCTGGACATGGACACCGCCATGGCGATCCTCAACAACCGCTTCCAGATCATGGCCCAGTACCGCAAATTGGTGATCGGCCCGCTGGTCAAGCAAGAGCTGGCCAAGGTCGATCATTCGGTACGTCACCAGTTCCACCGCGCCAAGCGTCTGCTGTCGCGGGAAACCAGCCTGCTTGAAGATCGTCACCACTTGCGTATCCAGAACATGCTCGAGCACAGCCAGGCGCTGAAGGTAATTTACGAAAAACGTCTGGCCCTGCAGCAGATCTGGGTCAAGACCAGCGCAAACGGCCACGATATGCTCGCGGCCATCAAAGAGTGGGTTCACGAAGCAGAAGCCAGCGGCATCCAGTCCCTGCGCGACTTTGCCGGCCAACTGAAAACCTATTCTCTACGCCCCACCGCCTGACGGTGTAGCAGCTGCCGCAGGCTGCGATCCTTTGTTTCTGTTTGTTGAAATCAAAAGATCGCAGCCTCGTTTCACGCGACAGCTCCTACAGGCGTGCAGCGATGGCCGCTTGGCAGTATCCGCTAAACACCGGGAACTTCGCCCAAAATCCCCTATCTCAAAGACACTTCGCCATCCCGGCGGGCTGTACTGTGGCCGTTGTCGATTGCGGCACGCCCTTTGAGACTTGTGCCGATGGTCAATAACAACCAAAAAGACTCATCCTTCCCGCAGTGGCCCGAGGCCGCGCAAACCCTTATGGCGTTGATGCACGCGCAAGGCGAAGTCGCCCGCCTGAGCGAACGCGAGCAGCTGTTCAGCTCGCTGCTGGTCAGCGTCAACGCCGTGCTTTGGGCTTTCAACTGGGAAACCCGTCAGGTGCTGTACGTCAGCCCCGCCTATGAACGGATTTTCGGCCGTTCCGCCGGCCTGTTGCTCGCCGACTACAACCAGTGGCGCGACAGCATCTACCCCGACGACCTCGAATACGCCGAACGCAGCCTTGCCGAAGTCCTGCACAAGGGCGCGGTGGAAGATCGCGAATACCGGATCATCGCCGCCGACGGCCAAGTGCGCTGGCTCAGCGACAAATGCTTTATCAATCGTCAGGACGAGCCCGGACAGCCGGTGATCATCGTCGGCATTGCCGAGGACATCACCGACAAGAAGCAGATGGAAACCGAACTGCATCGTCTGGCGACCACTGATGTGCTGACCCAAAGCAGCAACCGCCGTCACTTCTTCGAATGCGCCAACCGCGAGTTCGACGAGGCGCGTCTGCAAGGTTCACCGATGGCGTTCCTGCTGCTGGATATCGATGATTTTAAAATGATCAACGACACCTATGGCCACCCTGAAGGCGACAACGTGCTGCAACGGATTGCCGAGTGCGGGCGTGGATCGTTGCGCCGCGGCGACCTGTTCGGACGCATTGGCGGGGAAGAATTTGCTGCGGTGTTTCCGGGTTGTGCGCCGGACATGGCGATGCAGGTGGCTGAACGGTTGCAGCAGGAGATTCAGCGGTTGAGTTTCAACCACGACGGCCAGACCTTCGCTATCACCGTGAGCCAGGGCCTGACCAGCCTCACCGAAGATGACGAGAACCTCGACAGCCTGTTCGCCCGTGCGGATGCGGCAATGTACGAGGCCAAGCGCCAGGGCAAGAACCGCATCATCTCTGCCTGAATATTCGATTTGAAATGCGACCTGTGGCGAGGGGATTTATCCCCGCTGGACTGCGCAGCAGTCCCCTGCTTTTTTAAATCAAAAGAGGGGCCGCTGCGCAGCCCAACGGGGATAAATCCCCTCGCCACAAAGGCTCGACTCTTAAGAAAGGTGTGGGCGGGTTACTTACGCATCCGCATCAGCTCCGGCAAGCCGATCTTCAGCAGCCGCGCCGTGCGGCTCTTCGCCAGCTCCTCAACGCCTTCATGCTCGGTCAGGCGCGCCATCTGCGCCGCCATGTTCATCACCAGTGCTTCGCGTGAATAGACCCCGCCGCCGAGCTGGTAGACCGAGGCAATCAACTCCCGCAATTCCAGCGGCAAACGCCAACGTGTACGCAAGGCCGAACCATAAGCCGCACCAAACTCAGCCAGCGCCTCACCGACTTCCTCCAGCTCATCCAGCTCACCACCGGCCTGCTGCCACTCCTGCAAGCAGCGCAACAGCGCCAGATCACCGAGCCGATGGAGCATGCCCGCGCAATAGCAGCGTTCCTGATCCAGGTCGAGCAAGCGCGCCAAGGTGCGCGCGTATTCAGCGGTGTGCAGCGACAAGCCCCAATAACGCTCGGCATAGTCGGCCAGACACGGATCACTGAGTTTGGCACTGCGCTTGAGCGCCAAGCCGAGGATCAGGTTCATGCTCTGCCCGGTGCCCAGTCGATGCAGCGCCTGAGCCAATGTCTGCACCGGCGCGCCATGGTGCTGCGCGGCGCTGTTGGCCGCCGCGATCAACACTGCGGTGATTTGCGGATCGGTTTTTATCTCATCTTCCAGCAGCTTCAGGTCGAGGCCATTGGGATTCAGGCTGCGCTTCACGGCCACTTGAACGTCGGTCATCAACGGCGCGCCATCGGCTTGCTCACGGCGACGCTCAAGAAACACCGACAAGGTCATGCCCGGCGCCAGCGCCGGCACTTCGCAGAACACCTCTTCCCCGGCATTGAGCAGCAAACCCTGCAAACGGGCGGTCAGACTTTCCATGTTCAGCGGTTTGGTCAGATACGCCGTCGGCGCCAACGGAATGGCTTCGCGCACACTGGCGCTGTCATTGCGACTGCTCATCAGAATGAACGGCAGCGGCGGATTGCGTTTGCGCTGGCGCACGCTGCGCAGCACGTTCAAACCATCGACGCCGGGCAGCTCCCAATCGACGATAGCCAAGTCATACGGAATTTCGCTGAGCATCGACATGGCTTGCTGCCCATCGGCACACAGATCCAGCCGCGCATCACAACGCACGTTCAGCAATACTTGTTTGAGCAGGTCGCGCGACCACGGGTCAGCCTCGGCAATCAACACTCGCGGTACGGCGGGTAATTCAACGGCAGTCATGCGCGCTCTCCCTTGCAATGCCTGAACCTTAGCCAATGCTGGCCATTCGATACAGTGCTAAAGCGCTCGATGTGTTTCAAGGGGCGTAAAAAAACCCGCCGAAGCGGGTTTTTTGTCGATCAGGTCACACGGGGAGATCAGAGCTCGGAGAAGCACTCTTCGATGATCGCCAGACCTTTGTCCAGTTGCTCGTCCGGCGAGGTCAGCGGTACCAGTACGCGCAGAACGTTGCCGTAGGTGCCGCAGGACAGCAGGATCAGACCCTTGTCGCGCGCTTTGGCCACAACCGATGCCACAGCGGCAGCGTTTGGCTTGTGACTGTCGCCGTTTTCGAACAGCTCGACGGCGATCATCGCGCCCAGCGCGCGGACTTCACCGATCACCGGGTACTTGGCCTGAATAGCCTTCAGACCAGTGACCAGACGCTCGCCGACTGCCTTGCAGCGATCCAGCAGGTTTTCTTCTTCGAACACTTCCATCACTGCCAGCGCAGCGGCGCAAGCGATCGGGCTACCGGCGTAGGTGCCACCGAGGCCGCCTGGAGCAATGGCGTCCATGTATTCGGCCTTGCCGCAAACACCGGCCAGCGGGAAGCCGCCCGCGATGGATTTGGCGAAGGTGGTCAAGTCGGCAGCAACGCCCATCTGTTCCATGGCGAAGAAGGTACCGGTACGGCCAGCGCCGGTCTGTACTTCGTCAGCGATCAACAGGATGCCGTGCTGGTCGCACAGCGCGCGCAGGCGCTTCATGAATTCCTTCGGCGCGACGTAGAAACCACCCTCACCCTGTACAGGCTCGATGATGATCGCGGCGATGTCTTTCGGCTCGGCGTCGTTCTTGAAGATGCGTTCGATGGAAGCGATCGAGTCGTCGATGCTCACGCCATGCAGTTCGTTCGGGTACAGCGCGCGGAAGATGCCGCCAGGCATCAGACCCATGCCGGCCGAGTAAGGCACGACTTTACCGGTCAGGCCCAGGGTCATCATGGTGCGACCGTGGTAGGCGCCAGTGAAAGCGATCACGCCAGCGCGGCCAGTGGCGGCACGGGCGATTTTCACGGCGTTTTCTACCGCTTCGGAACCGGTGGTGACCAGCAGGGTTTTCTTGGCGAAATCACCCGGGATCTTCGCGTTGATCTTTTCGCACACTTCTACGTACGGCTCGTAAGCCAGCACCTGGAAGCAAGTGTGGGTCAGCTTGTTCAGCTGTTCGGTCACGGCGGCGATGATTTTCGGGTGCACGTGGCCGGTGTTCAATACAGCGATACCGCCGGCGAAGTCGATGAACTCACGACCTTCAACGTCCGTCACGGTAGCGTTCTTTGCCGATTCAGCGAAGATCGGGTGAATCTGGCCAACACCACGTGGAACAGCTGCGGTCCGGCGGGCCATCAGTTCAGCGTTAGTCTTGCTCATTACAGTCCTCATTCGCCGCTCATCGGGCGGCGTGGTTCAAGGATTAAGCGGGAGGAAGCGACGGTGGCAGCATGCGATGATCGACTGCCACAGCGTTCCCGGCCGCAGAGAAAATTCCGGTTTTGAAACGACGCAAAGGGGCAGCGCTCTCGTGCCCTTTGCGTTTGCAACGATCCCTTTCTCGGCTTTAGATGCCCAGGCAGAGGTATTTGATTTCCAGGTAATCTTCGATGCCGTACTTGGAGCCTTCACGGCCCAGGCCCGAGGCCTTGATGCCGCCGAACGGCGCGACTTCGTTGGAGATCAGCCCGGTGTTGACGCCAACCATGCCGTATTCCAGCGCTTCCGCGACACGGAACACACGACCGAGGTCGCGCGCATAGAAGTACGAAGCCAGACCGAACTCGGTGTCGTTGGACATCGCGATCACTTCGGCTTCGTCTTTGAAGCGGAACAGCGGTGCCAGCGGGCCGAAGGTTTCTTCCTTGGCCACGGCAGCATTTTTCGGCACGTTGGTGAGGATGGTCGGCTCGAAGAAGTTGCCTTCCATCGCCTTGCCGCCAGCCAGCACGGTGGCGCCTTTGGATACGGCGTCAGCAATGTGTTCCTTGACCTTGGCCACGGCCTTTTCGTCGATCAGCGGGCCAGTGGTGGTGCCGTCTTCCAGACCGTTGCCGATCTTCAGTTTGGCCACAGCCACTTTCAGCTTCTCGGCGAACGCGTCGTAGACCGAATCCTGAATGTACAGACGGTTGGCGCAGACGCAGGTCTGGCCGTTGTTGCGGTATTTGGAAATGATCGCGCCTTCGACGGCCTTATCCAGGTCCGCGTCGTCGAACACGATGAACGGCGCGTTGCCGCCCAGTTCCAGCGAGACTTTCTTGATGTCCTTGGCGCATTCAGCCATCAGCTGACGACCGATTTCGGTCGAACCGGTGAAGGACAGTTTGCGCACGATCGGGTTGCTGGTCAGCTCGCTGCCGATGTCGCCGGCGCTGCCGGACACCACGCTGAACACGCCCGCAGGAATGCCCGCACGCTGAGCCAGTTCGGCCAGGGCGAAAGCGGAAAACGGCGTTTGCGAAGCAGGCTTGAGCACCATCGTGCAACCAGCGGCCAGAGCCGGGCCGGCTTTACGGGTGATCATCGCCGCCGGGAAGTTCCACGGGGTGATCGCGGCGGTCACGCCGATTGGCTGCTTGATCACGATCAGACGCTTGTCTGGCTGATGACCCGGAATCACGTCACCGTAAATGCGCTTGGCCTCTTCGGCGAACCACTCGATGAACGAAGCGGCGTAAACGATTTCGCCTTTGGCTTCGGCCAGTGGCTTGCCCTGCTCGAGAGTCATCAGGCGCGCGAGGTCGTCCTGGTTCTCGATCATCAGTTCGAACCAGCGACGCAGCTTGCCGGCACGCTCTTTGGCGGTCAGCGCACGCCAGGCTGGCAGCGCCTTGTCGGCCGCTTCAATGGCACGGCGGGTTTCGGCGGCGCCCATCTTTGGCACGGTACCGAGGATTTCGCCGGTGGCCGGGTTATTGACCTTGATCGTCTGACCGTTGTCCGCATCAACCCAAGCGCCATCAATAAAGGCTTGCTGGCGGAACAACTGGGTGTCTTTAAGCTGCATGTCGGCTTTCCTTAACAGCACCGCGGCCTGCGCGGAGCAAATTATGATTGTAGAAAGGCGCCTCGCAAGGCTGCCGTCAGGGAAATCAGTGACCGGGTGTGGCGCATCAAGCGTGGACGTTTCGAACCACCAGCGCTGCAACACCCAGCCTAAGAGCGTTTGAAATCTCAAACGGATCGTAGGATCAAAGGGGGTAAAGGACAATAGGTCGTTCGAAAAAAAGAACAAAAACGCCGCGTTTGTGGAAATTTTCAGATCAACGAGCAAAAAGCCCTCGCGGCAACAGAACCATAGATCAGTCCCGTGAAAGCGCCAAGCGAGGGTTTTGCAGGACGTTACAGCTTTAAGGAATACAGTGATTTCAGCGGACACGCGCACTGACAAACCCCAGCATGGACGCCCCGAGCCGACCTAGGTATGATGTCGCCCGCTGCACCAGTAGCTCAGCTGGATAGAGTACTGCCCTCCGAAGGCAGGGGTCGTGGGTTCGAATCCCGCCTGGTGCACCATTGATTAAACGAGAAAGCCCCGGACTGTGATGGTCCGGGGCTTTTTTGTGGGCGATTGCATTTCAAGTTTACTGAGGCTCACGACCTACAGCTTCAAACAATCGGGCAAGATCTCGCGCACTGTGCAAAACCCGCTCTATCTGAACGTCTCCCTCCACGATCGAGTAAAAAATCAAATAACGAGCGTGAGTGATCATTTTCAGACCCTTGGCGCAATCCTCTCGCGAAATGCCTTGATTAGGCTGAGTGATCAAGTAATCACACCGTACGCGTAACTCGCCAACGAAAGAACGTGCACGCCGGGGATTATCACGAGCGATAAAGCGGGCAATCTGCTGCAAATCCTCCCGTGAAAGCGCGGAAAAAAACAACTGCCTCATAAACGATTTTGCTCAGCTTCAACATCATCTATAAGCGCATCAAGCTCATCGAATACAGTGTCAGCGGCTATGGCCGGACGGGGATCATTTCGACTGGCCGCAATCGCCTCGCGTAACTCGGCAGCTCGAAGGCGATCCAGCAACTCCTGATAAGTCGCATGCGCCAACAGATAGGCAGCGGGACGATTATGATTGAGAACGGCAATAGGTTCTGAGCCCGCCTGCTCAATCACCGTACTCGGGCTCCGTTTCAATTCGGTAATACTTACCGAACGACTAGCAAGCAACTGCTCCATGGCGGCTCCAAAAGGTACATAAAAAAGTACTTTATAGTGCCCTTTTTAGAGATGGGGGGTCAATGCTTATGAATCTGCGTAAAGAAATCAGGACAGCGAGTGTGTTTACAAATTAAAACCAGAGTCTGCCAGAGCGGGGGTTACTCCGTCGTCCAGTCAAACTCATCATATTCATCGTCATCTTCTTCCCCCTCAACCTCCTCAAAAACCTCGTCTTCCTCAACGACATCTTCTTCCGGCTGGTTCAGCAGAAATTCCTTGCGTGCTTCAGTAATCGCGCGGCGCATCTCTTCGCCCTTTTCCGGGCAGTTGAGGAGTTGGGCGATGCGGTCAATTTTCGATGCCACGTTGTCCTCCAGCGTATTGGCAATGGCCCGATAGTGCGCGTTTTTGCGGGGCAATGCCAAATGGCTGAGGGTTCAGGGGGTCATTTTTTCTGCAACTGTTCGAGTCGCGCGTCGAGGTCGGCGTTCGGGTAGCGTTTGTGCAGGTTGTTGAACAGGCTGTCGGCCGCTTGCGACTGGCCGGATTCGCGCAGGCGCAGGACTTCGCGCAATTGTGCGTCGAGGCCATTGGCCGGTGCGGCGGCGCGCTTGCTCAGTTTGGCTTCATCGGCGCTGATCGCCTGGCTTTGCATCGGCGCGGCCATTTCCGCCATGGGCGCAGGAGCGGACATGGCGCCAGCGGGAGCGCTCAAGGCTTCGGGCGCGTGTTTGCGCGCCAGTGGCGCCGGAGCTGGGGGAGCGTAGTCGAATTGCGGCTGCGGTTCAGGCGTGCGTTGCACCAGCGACAACATCAGCGCGACGCCGACCAGGCTGGCGAACGCGACTTGCCAGCGCGGCTGGCGGCAGGCGTCGAGCCAGCGTTGCCACCGGCCTGGCTTTGGCGTTGGAGTTTCGCCGCGTGCGGCATTGAGAATGTACGCATCGATATGCGCTGGCGGTTCAGCGTTGTGCTGTTCGCGCACATGCCTGATCAGCGGATCTTCGGGTGTCTGGCGGGCGTCAGTCATGTCAGTACCTCCTCGGCCAGCAGCCGACGCAGTTTTTGCTGGGCGTAGCGCAAGCGGCTTTTGACGGTTTCCAGCGGTGTGTCGGTGAGGCTGGCGATTTGTGCCAGGTCGAGGTCGCCGTGGGCGCGCAGCAGAAACACTTCGCGCTGGTCGGCCGGCAGGATTTGCAGGGCGCTGTCCAGGCGCTGACTGTCGCGGCTGAGGCTGAGCAATTGTGCAGGATCGTTGGTGTCGTCGCTGACCGCGTGGGCCTGCTCGTCGTAACTGTCGTGCAGCGGTTGTTGGGCGCCATGCTTGCGCCAGTGATCGATCAGACGATTGCGGGCAATCTGGAACAACCACGTACGAAAAGTCGCCCTCCCTTGTGGCTGACTGCTACTGCGAATCAGGCTCAACCAAGTCTCCTGAAAGACTTCGTCAGCGAGTTCGGCTTTGCCGCTCAAGCCGAGCAGAAACCGGTACAAACCCAGACGATGACGGGCGTACAAAATCTCGAACGCCGCGCCGTCGCCCTCGCGATAACGCGCCAGCAGCGCTTCATCGCTGCTGGCGGTTGAGCTGTCTGCCGAGGCAAACAGCTGGCTGATAAAACCCTTCAGACGACTCACTATTCAATCCGTCGCTCAGTGGGCAACGCATTCGCGACGGTCGAGGCGCGCAAGCTCTGCGCCAGTTCCACCAGTTGCACGAACTCGTTACGCAAGCCAAAGCGATCATCGCCCCGCGCGCCACGGGCCAGTGTTTCGGTGTCCTTCAGGCTGAAGTCGCCGGTGTAGCGGCCATCCTTGAGTTGCTGGGAAAACGCTGCGACCGCCGCAGCAAAACGCAGATCTTCACTGGCGGTTACGACTTGATCGGAAATCGGCCGCTCGATCAGCAGACTTTTCCCACCTTCAGGCTGTTGATAACGCACACGCAGCATCGCCAATTCTCCGTTTTTGCCGGAAACAACCGGGGCTGATTTACCGTAGCGCAGCGGTTCCAGCCACCCTTTTTCGCCCGCCGGGACAATTTCGTACAGCGCGGTCACCGTGTGCCCTGCGCCGATCTCGCCGGCATCGACTTTGTCATTGCTGAAATCCTCACGCTTCAAGGCACGATTTTCGTAGCCGAGCAGGCGATATTCACTGACCTGCGCCGGGTTGAACTCCACCTGCAACTTGACGTTTTTCGCCACCACGGCGAGGGTCGAGCCGAGTTGATCGACCAACACTTTGCGTGCCTCACGCAGGTTGTCGATGTAGGCGTAGTTGCCAT
Organism: Pseudomonas sp. GM80; assembly: GCF_000282515.1. Lineage (GTDB taxonomy): Bacteria > Pseudomonadota > Gammaproteobacteria > Pseudomonadales > Pseudomonadaceae > Aquipseudomonas. The sequence goes on along the minus strand of NZ_AKJD01000055.1, from coordinate 13,021 downwards.
CGCCGGCATCGGCCAGTTGTTCCATCAAGTGTTCATTGTAGTTATCCACACCAAAACCCAGGGTGGTCAGCGAGATCCCGGTTTTGCGTTTATCCACAGCCATTTGCTTGAGGCTGTCGAAGTCGCTGACCCCGACGTTGAAATCACCGTCGGTGGCCAGCAGGATGCGGTTGATGCCCTTGGGGATAAAGGCTTGCTGGGCCATTTGATAAGCCAAGTCGATGCCGGAGGCCCCAGCGGTCGAGCCGCCGGCGGTCAATTGCTCGATGGCTGTACGAATTTTGGCTTTCTCGCGTCCGGAAGTTGGCTCCAGTACCACCCTCGACTCACCGGCATACACCACCAGCGACACGCGATCCTGATCGCGCAATTGATCAACCAGCAACTTCAGCGTGCTTTTGACCATCGGCAGCCCTTCGCGGCGATCCATCGAACCGGAGACGTCGACCAGAAACACCAGGTTGGCCGGCGCCAATTGCGCCACGGCCCGATCGGAGGCTTTGATGCCGATGCGCAGCAGGCGCGTGTGCGGGTTCCACGGTGACGCGGCCAGCTCAGTGGTCACGCCGAAAGGCGAGCCATCGCTGGGTAATGCGTAGTCGTAGGGAAAGTAATTGACCATCTCCTCCAGGCGCACCGCGCCTTCCGGCGGCAGCCGCCCTTGATTGAGCAAACGGCGCACGTTGGCGTAGGCGCCGGTGTCGACGTCGGCACTGAAGGTTGAAACCGGCGTTTCGGCAACGCTGTGGATCGGGTTGTCGGCGAGTGTTTGATACTGCTCGCGCGACTCGTCGCGATAGCCCTGTGGATAACTGTCGGCGGCGGGCATCGCCGCGAAACTGGCGATCGGTGCCGGACGCGCCGAGCGCTTGGCCATCGAGCCTGCGGCCATGACCGCTTCGTGTTGAACCTGAGCTTCTTCAGGCTGCGCCGGTGCTGGCACGGCGGCCGACTCCGGATGCGAGGAAACGCCACAGCCACCGAGGGCCAGCAAAACACCGACCGCAACGGGGCGCAGGAAAGGCAGAGGAAGGGACATGGGGGCTGACCTCGGGATGAAATTGAGCATTCATCCACTGAGACGGCCAGCCCTTGCGGTTCGGGTTAACTCTGCTGAAAAAATTTTCGCGGATTTTTCAGAACAGATTGAACGGCACATTCGCCACCAGCCGGAACTCGTCGTAGCTGCCGTCAATCTGCCCGCCACTGGCCCGATGGTTGTAGACAATGCTGCGCAACACGGTGTTTTTCAGGCTGCCGGACTGCACGACGTAGGCGACCATCAAGCCGTTTTCATCGTGTTTGGCGCCATCCAGCCCGCGCACGTTGTAGCCGGTGTTGTGGCCGTCGCGGTCGCCGCTGTAATGCGTGCCATCGATGCCCCAGCCCTTGGCGTGCCAGAGGCTGGCGGTCAGGCCCGGCACGCCATAGCTGGCCAGATCGAGGTCGTAGCGCAACTGCCAGGATTTTTCGTTGGGGCCGTTGTAGTCCGAGTACAGCGAGTTGGCCATGTAGTTGCCCGTGGACTCCCACACATAGTCAAAGTATTCGTCGCCAAACACTTGTTGCCACGCTGCGGTCAGGCCATGGGCACCGTGGGCGGCCGTCACCGCCAGGCTGTAGGCATCGTTGTCGATGAAACCCAGGCGCTGTTCGCCCTGATCGCGGGTGCGGTAATAGTTGAAACTGGTTTTCAGCGCCAGGTCTGCGCGATTGCCGACCAGGTGCGTCGCGCCCAGATAATATTGTTGCCACATGTCTTCGAAGCGCGAGCCATAGGCGCTGAATGTCAGCCCGGCCGGGGCTGTCGCCGTGCCGCCGGCGTAGCTGATACGCGAACCACTGTAGGCGCGATTACCGAACGTCGTGGTCAGCCGTTCGCTACCGCTGCCGGTGCGCGGGATGGCGCGTTCGAAGCTGCCGGCTTGCAGCGCCAGCCAGTCGAATTCGTTGCTGTTGACCGCAACGCCTTGAAAGGTCGACGGCAAGGCGCGGTTGTCCTTGTAGCGCAGGATCGGATTTTCCGTGAGCATCCGGCCGGCCTTGAGTTCGGTGCTCGAAACGCGCAGCTTCAGATCCCCCACGCCCAGGCGGCTCCAGGTCGGCACGGCGTCGCCATCACTGTCGACCAGCACACGATCACCACCGTTGGCCACTGCACCATGGCCGCGCTCAAGCGTGACCGCGCTGAACAATGCCGCATCAATCCCTACGCCCAGCCAACCCTGGGTGTAACCGGAGCTGTAATTGAGCATGCCGGTCTGCACCCAGGTGATGCGCTCGCGGGTCGGCTCGGCGACGCCGTTTTTCTTGATCACCAGGTGCGTGCTGCGCTGGGTGTGCTGATTGGAATAGTAGTGGCGCAAGTTGAGGCTCAGGTGGCTGCCGTCCAGCAGCCCCGTGGCCTGATCCTGCGCAGTGACCGCTTCGGCGGCCCAGCCGGGCGGAACAACCGCCAGCATCGCGACCATCGCGCCAACTGCATGTGATTTCATCGGAACGCCTGCAAAAAGAAGGTGCACCGCCGCAAGCACCAGAGGCTCGTGCGGTGTACCACAACCATCGGGATTCAGCGGGGTGGTGCGGACGGCCAGTGTTTGATCGGACCGCGCCAGTTTTCATAGGCCTTGGCGCACTTCAGCAACCACTGATCGGAGAAGCGTGGGGCAATCATCTGCAAGCCGATCGGCATGCCCTCAGACGTGAAACCACAGTTGATCGACAGGGCCGGTTGCTCGCCCATGTTCCACGGCACCGTGAACACGATGTGTTCGAAAGGCTGGCGCGGATCGTTGCCCGGTGAAGGCCATTCGGCCGGGAAACTGCTGACCTGATTGGTCGGTGACAACACCAGATCGAGATCCTCGAACACCGCCGCGCAGCGTCGGCGAATCTCGAACGTCTGGTTGAAACCTTCGACCGCTTGCACCGCGCTCATCTTCGCCGCCGGCGCCGCCCAATCCTCGATGTATGGCAAGACTTTGGCGCGTTGCTCCGTGCTCAGGGCTTGCAGTTGCGACAACTGCCGGGCCCGCCAGAAATCATCGAGGCCGTCGAGCAAACGGCGATCCATCACCGGCCCGATCAACGCCACCTGTGCACCATTGGCCTCGAACAGCCGTGCAGCCTGCCGCACCGCCTCACACACTTCGTTGTCGGGCTGGAAGCCGCAACCGGGGTCGAGCATCAAGCCGATTTTCAAGCCCTGCATCGACGGTGCCTGCAGGTTCCAGTCCAGCGCCTGCGCGGCGAGGCTGGTCGCATCGCGAGCATCCGGCTGCGCCAGATAACCCATCATCAAGGCGCAGTCATCCACCGTGCGGGTCATCGGCCCGGCACAGCGGCCGGTGTAATACGGGTCTATCGGAATTCGCCCCAGCGTTGGCTTGAACCCTACCAGGCCACACCAGCCCGCCGGCAGCCGTACCGATCCGCCGATGTCGGTACCGACATGCAGCGGGCCATAACCGGCTGCCGCCGCTGCTGCCGCACCGGAACTCGAACCGCCCGGGTTGCAGCGGATGTCCCAGGGGTTGCGTGTGATGCCATGAAAGCTCGACAGTCCCGACGACAGCATGCCGAAGTCCGGCACCGTGGTTTTGCCGAGGATGATTGCCCCGCTCTCGCGCATGCGGGCGGCCGGTGGCGCGTCTGCGGTTGCCGCAATCAGGCTGCTGGCGCGCGACCCTTGAGGAATGCAGTCGCCTTGGGTGGCGATCAGTTCCTTGAGGGTCACCGGCACACCATCGAGCCAGCCGCGCGGCGCGCCTTTGCTCCAGCGCTCGCTCGACGCCCGCGCCTGCTCGCGCACACGCTGTGGATTGAACGCATACAGCGCACCGATGCTCGGCTCCCACCGTTCGATGTGGGCCAGCAGGTGATCGTAATACTCCAGCGGAGACAACTCGCGACTGGCGAACAGGGCCAGCAGTTGGGTCGCCGGTAATTCGTGTAATTCCATCATCCAGTAGCCATCCGTGCCAAGTCCAAGGTGCGCACTCTGCATCGTTTGCCTCAACGCTCCGCGACCATTGCCGACGCGGTCTGGCCAGGCTCACGCCCGCCAAACCAGGTCGCACAGCCGACACCCACCGCGCCCATCACCACGCAGTACGCCACGCACACCCAAGGGCTCCATGGCATCAACGCGATCAGCAGCAACGGCGTGGTACTCGCCCACAGGGCATAGGCAATGTTGTAGGTAAAGGAAATGCCCGACACGCGGATGTGCGCCGGAAACAGGCTGACCATCACTGACGGTATTGCGCCGACCACACCACAGCTCAAGCCCGCCAACGCGTACGCCAGCCCCAGCCAGTTGCCGCCGCTGATCAGGCAGCCATAAAGCACGGCGATGCCCATCGGCAGCAGCACGCTGTACAGCTTGACCGTGCGCCAGGCGCCAATGCGGTCAACGATCAGGCCGGCAATCACGCAGCCGATGTTGAGAAAGACGATGCCCAGGCTGCTCAGGCCAAAGGTATGGCTGGGGGTCATGCCAAAACTCTTTTGCATGACGGTCGGGGTGATCACCACCAACACCACCACGGCCGAGGTCAGTACACAGGTCAAAATGAACGCCGGCAGCAACATCCCGCGGTGTTCACGCAGCACGGTGCGCAACGGCAGTTCGGCATCGGCTTCACGGCGTGCCTGCAAGGCCATGAACACTGGCGTTTCGCTCAACCAGCGACGCAACCACACGCCGATCACTCCGAACAATCCGCCGAGCAGAAACGGCAGGCGCCAGGCGTAATCGAGGATTTCCGCCGGGGTAAACAGTTGCGCCAGCAGGGTCGCGGTCAGCGCCCCCAGCAAATAGCCGAAGGTCAGTCCGGCCTGGAGAAACCCCAAAGCGTAACCGCGATGCCCGGCAGGTGCATGCTCGGCGACGAACACCCAGGCACTCGGCACTTCACCCCCCACCGCAGCGCCTTGCAGCACGCGCAAGAGCAGCAACAACAGCGGGGCGAAATAACCGATGTGCTCGTAGGTCGGCATGATGCCGATCAGCAGGCACGGCAACGCCATCATCAAGATGCTCAGGCTGAACACGCGCTTGCGGCCCAACTGATCGGCGAAGTGCGCCATCAGGATCCCGCCCAGCGGCCGCGCCAGATAACCGGTGACGAAAATGCCGAAGCTTTGCAGCAGTCTCAGCCATTCCGGCATCTCTGGCGGAAAGAACAACTGGCTTAAGGTCAGGGCAAAAAACACGAAGATGATGAAGTCGTAGATTTCCAGCGCGCCACCGAGCGCAGCGAGGCCCAGGGTCTTGTAGTCAGACCTGGAAAACTGGTGGGGCCGCGAGCCATTTAGGGCAGTCATGGGCGAACTCTGAATAGACGAACTGGAGAGAGCGGCGCCGGCTGACAGGGTCTGTAGGAACCTGCCCACTGGTGCGCCACCCGATCAATTTCAGCAGCGCGATATCGTCCATGCAAAAGCGTCGTCGGACAACCAAACCCGAGCTCTGTGCTGCTTTTTAGTCGAAATCTGTACATTGAGTTTTCGTTCGATTAAACAATAATCAGGGCCTCCCTAACTCCCTGAATATCTGGCCAATCATGGAAGAAATTACCCGTAACTTCGTCGATTTTGCTAATCCAGACATAGAATCCATTGCCATCATCCGGGGCCGCGTCCTACAAGCTTTGCAGCAATATTTGCTGGAGCGCGACTTCAAACAGTTGATGCCGATCCTGATGTCGCCGATCACCGATCCACTGAACCACGCGGTGTATCCGGCCGAGATCCAGTACGAAGAACGACGCCTGAAACTGACGGCGAGCATGATCTTCCACAAGCAGTTGGCATTGACCGCCAAGGGTCACGAAAAGATCTTTATCGTGGCGCCGAACATTCGCCTGGAAAAAGCCGAGATCAAGGATTCCGAAAACCACTTGCTGGAGTTTTCGCAGTTCGATTTCGAGATCCGCGACGGCGACATGCACCAGGTCATGGCCCTGATCGAAGGCCTGATCAAGCACGTGTTCAGCGAAGTCAGCCAACACTGCGCCACCGAACTGGCGCAACTCGGCCGGCAACTGCCGCACTTCGCCACCGCGTTCCCGATCTACAGCTCCGACGCGTTGCGCGCCGAGCATGGTGACGACTTCGAGAAGATCATGTCGGCGCAAGCGCACACGCCGTTCTTCGTCACCAACTACCGCCGCGAATTCTACGATCGCGAAACCCCGGGCAAGCGCGGGACCTACAACAACTATGACCTGATCTATCCCGATGGCTACGGCGAAGCCCTGTCGGGCGCCGAGCGCGAATTCGAATACGAACAGATCGTCTACCGCATGAACGAACTGTCGATGGACCTTGAGCCGTTCGCCAACTACCTGGAAGTCGCCCGTCGCGGCTTGCTGCACCCAAGCGCCGGTGGCGGCCTGGGCATCGAGCGTCTGCTCAAGTTCATCTGCGGCAAACGCCGCATCCGCGACGTCGCGCTGTTCGACCGCACCGTCGGTACCAGCTTCCTGTTCTGACCCGCACTGATTGCCCTCGCCTGCTCCCGCTCCGGCGGCGGCAGGCTGTGCCATGGAGAAACACAATGTCTGCACCACTGCGCATTCACTGGTGCTCACCGCTGGACAGCGGTCAGCAAAAGGCCTCGGAAAAATACAACACCGGCGCTCTCGATTTTGCCGGCATCGTCGACTTTGCCCAGGAAGCCGATGAGTTGGGTATCGACTCGCTGTTGATGGGCATCAGTTATCACATGCCCGATCCGCTGCCGATGATTGGCGCGCTAGTGCGTGAAACCGAGCGGGTCAAATTCATCCTCGCCTACCGTCCCGGCCTGGTGCCGCCGACGTTGTTTACGCAGATCGTCAACACGGTTTCGTGGATGTCCGACAAGCGCATTTCGCTCAACCTGGTGGCCGGTATTTCGCCGGACGAGCAAGCTTATTACGGCGACTTCGTGGCCCACGACGGACGCTATGAACGCACCGGCGAATTCCTCGACATCCTGCATCGGTTCTGGAACGGCGAATCGCCGCTGACCTATCACGGCGCGCACTACCGCATCGAAAAAGCCCAGTTGGGCCTGCCGTTCAAAGACGCTGAGCGCCCGCGTATTTACCTCAGCGGCGCTTCGGACATCGCCCAGCAGATCGCCATCCAACACAGCGATTGCTGGCTGCGTTACGGCGATACGCCTGAAGGTATTGCCGAGGCCAGCCGCACTGTTCTGGAATCGGGCTGCTCGGTCGGCATCCGCATGCACTTACTGGCTCGCGAAACCCGCGAAGAAGCGCTGGCGGCTGTCGAAAGCATGATGGAAAACCCTGACGAACAGCATCGTGAATGGGTCCGTGAATTTGTCGGACGCTGCGATTCGGAAGCGGTGAAAACCTCGTTCCGCCTGGCGGAGAAGGCGCAGCACGACTGGTTGTCGCCGATGCTCTGGTCGGGGGCGGTGGCGTATCGCGGCGGCCCGGCGCTGTGCGTGGTCGGCAGTTATCAGGAAGTCGCCGAGTACTTGTTCGAATACAAAAAGGTCGGCGTCAGCGAGTTCATTTTCTCCGGCTGGCCAACCCGCGACGAAATGCGCCGTTTCTGCAAGTACGTGCTGCCTTACCTGCGCGAACTGGAAACGATCTGGGATCGCGATCATGCCTGAGGTCCGCGCCGATGCCCGCCATAGCGCCATCCGCTGGTTTGGTGCCGGTCTGCTGTGCGCCTTGCTGGCGGAACAGACCGTGCTGTTTGCTGTGCCGCTGATGATTTATCAACTGACCGGCAACGTGCGCTATTCCGGCGTCGCGTTTGCCCTTGAATGGCTGCCGGCACTGATTGCCTATCCGTTTGCCGGGTTATTGGCCGACCGTTTTGGCGGCCGTCTGCTGTTTCGCACGGCCAACACGGCGCGCGCGCTGAGCCTGGGCGTCACGCTGTGGATCTGCTGGTACCAGCCGCAGTGGATGATCTGGGCGTTGATCGGCAACGGCATCGTGCTTTCAGTGTTGATGGCGCCGGTGCGCATGGCGGTTGAAAAAAGCGTGCCGCTGATCGCCGGTCCCGAGCGTCTCGCGCACTGTCAGTCGCTGGTGCAGAACATGGAATTGCTCGCGATGGCACTCGGTCCGGCACTCGCCGCTGGCCTGGCGATGTACACCGACAAGCGCTGGCTGCTCGGCCTGGCGGCGGTGGCACTGTTTGCCGCGGCGCTGTTCTGGCGCGGGCTGCCCACGGCGCGCACGGCGGCCAGCGGCCCGAGCAGCGTGTTCAAAGACCTGGCCCTCGGCTGGCAGCTGTTGCTTGGCAATCCACCGGTGCTGACCCTGGCCGGGCTGAATTTCACCATCAACCTGGCCTTCGCCGCGGTGCTGAGCGCCAATGCGTTTGTCATCAGTGGGGTGTTCAGTGCCGCCGACGGTGTCTTTGGCCTGATGAACGCCGGGGCCGGCGCGCTCGGGCTGCTGAACTTCATTCTGGTGCCGCGCCTGCTGGCGCGCATGTCGATTTATCGACTCGGTGCGCTGGGTTTTGCCTTGCTGTGTCTGGGCCTGATCTGCATGGGCGTGGCCAACGGCGTGTTGCTGTATGCCCTGAGCTTTCTGCTGGCAATGGCCGGTTGTGCGTTGTTCAACGTGTTCAACCGTACGCAGCGCATCAAAGCGATCGACCGCGCCCACCTGGGCAAAGTCATGGGACCGTTTTACCTGGTCAACCTGCTGTCCTACCCGCTGGGCGGCCTGTTGACCGCCAGTGTCGGCCACGTCTACGGCGCGCAGGTGCTGATTCTGGTGCTGGCACTGGTGCTGACCATCCCCGGCACTTTGCTGTTCATCCTGACCACCCGGCGCTTTCAACTGGCCCTGGGTGGTCCGTCGCTCGCCATGGAGGCGTCTCAATGAAAGCCCTGCCGCACTGCGTGCTTGCCACGGTCGAGTCCGACTCGCACATGTGGAACCTGGTGTATTTGCAACTGTGGCTCGCCGAGCATGGTTTGAACGTGAAAAACCTTGGCAGCTGCACCCCGATCGACGTCGTACTCAATGCGCTCGAACAGCGCCGCACCCAACTGCTGGTGGTCAGCAGCGTCAATGGCCACGGGTACTCGCAAGGTCTGGAGCTGATTCGCCAGGTACGCCAGAAGCACCCGCACCTGCCCTGCGTGATCGGCGGCAAGTTGACCACCTCCGAGGATGAAACCCTGGCGGTTCGCCAACCGTTGATCGAGGCCGGCTACCACCAGGTGTTTGTCGGCCCCGACGCGATCGAATCCTTCAGCGGTTACCTGGCCACGCTGCATGCGCCAGCCGACGCCGAACCTGCACCCGCCGTTAGCGTGCCGTCCTGGGGCTGATCCCCACCACGGCTGACTTCGCTCAATCAAGGATATCCACGATGCACATCGTTATCGTCAACCGCTGGCCGCGCTTTCGTGATGAGCGCCGCTGGGACAACGAACTGACTCGCTACGAAGACTTCTTCGATCATCAACAACACCGCATCAGCTACGTGGTCGATGCCCCCGGCGCCGAAGGCGTGCTTGCCCCGGCGCAGCACATCGCCCATCAGGTGCAGGTCAGCGACGTCAATCAATACGAGCAGCTGCTGGGTGCGGTTCAGCAAGTCATCGAGCGGGTGGGCCCGGTCGATCAACTGATCGCGCTGTCGGAGTTCACCCTGGAAATCGCCGCGCGGGTGCGCCAGACCCTGAACATTCCCGGTGACGGGCCGGACGAAGTGGCGGTGTACCGCGACAAGGCCCGCATGAAGGAAATTCTTCAGGCCCAGGGCCTGCCGGTGCCGGCATTTGCGCGCTGCCAATCGGCGGAACAGGCCCTGCACTTTGCCCGCGAGATCGGTTTTCCGCTGATCGTCAAACCGGTCGACGGTGCCGCCAGCATGGGCGTGGAAAAGGTCGAAAACGAAGCGGCGCTGCGCAACCTGCTCGACACCCTCGACCTCTCGCGTTACGAGATCGAAGCGTTCATGCACGGCCAGACCTACCACATCGACGGCTTCGCCGATGTCGACGGCAGCGTGCCGTTTCAAGTGGTCTCGCGCTACATCAACAGTTGCCTGGATTTTGCCAAGGCGCAGCCATTGGGTTCGGTGATTGTCCAGGCGTCGCCCTTGCGCACGCGGATCGAGGCGTTCAGCCAACAGATCCTGCGCGCGCTGAATTTGCGCTGCACCGCGTTTCACCTGGAGATTTTCGTCGAGCCGGACGACTCGCTGGTGTTCCTCGAAATCGGTGCGCGGGTCGGCGGCAGCGAAGTCCCGCACCTGATCAACAAGGTCTTCGGGGTCAATCTGTACGAGCACTGGCTGCGCCGCCTGGCCGGCGAGCAAGTGCCATTGCCGGCGAACGACCAAGACCCGAGTGGCGGCTGGCTGGTCATCCCCAAACCGGCACAGTTGCCCTGCCGCGTCGTGCAGGCGCAATCGCTGCGCGACACCGTGCCCAATCTGTGGCGCGAGTTGCTCCCCGAACCCGGGCAGATCCTCGAAGCCGGCGGCAGCTACGACGCGCTGCACAGCGGCCGCTTCATTTTTGTCGGTGGCAGTGAAGACGCAACTGAACGCGACATCCACCACACCACCCAGACGTTCCAATTCCAGGCAGAACCGCTATGAACGCCAATACCTCCCAAGCCTGGAACGACGAGCCGTTGCTGGGTCAGCTCAATCATTACCTGCGCGCCGATGAACGCCGCGCCGTCGCAACTATTGGCGAACGTCTGATCGATGCGGCGGGTGGTCTCGACGGGCTGACCGACTACAAACTGATGGTCGCCTACGGTGGCGGCAAGGACAGCTCCTACACCGTGGCCATGCTGCGTGCCACGCAGTTGCACCTGTCGGTGCTGCATGGCCGCACGTTCCAGCTGCGCATCGCCAACATGCGCCACGCCGGTGTGCCGGATGCGGTGATGGCGAACATCGACCGGGTCTACCGCGCCTTGCACCTGTTCGACGATCCGCGCGTGGAAATGCTGGTGGTCGATCATCAGCAGATCCGGCCGTTCGAGCGCCACCTGCCATTCCCGGACGATGTGCAGGCGATGAACCGTTTCGACGTGTTGATGAACGGCCATCGCACCGCCGGTGACGGGCGACCGACCTTCTGCAACAGCTGCAACCTCGCCGTGGCCGATTTCTATGGGCGGGCGGCATGGTGGCAGGGCGGCGTCGATGCCGTCGTCACCGGCGACTCGCGCAAGGAACAGAAGCACTATTTCACCTGGATCATGCGCCTGGCGCAGCGTCTGGGCCTGAATGTCGATGAATGCCGCCGCCAGGGTTTTCGCGGCCTGCTGCAAGCGCTGGACGGCGTGGCGCAAAGCTATTTTGTCGAGCTGTTCGGTGAAGGTTTCGATCAGCAGCGCGAGGAACGACGCGTCGCGTGCGGTGATGAGCATGCTGATCCGGAGTTCGTCAGCATCTACGATCTGGTCAGCTACAAGGTCGAGGATCACTGGGAACTGATCACCGAGTTTCTCGATTTCCGCTTCGAAGAACTGGCGTTCAGTTTCACCGAATCGGACTGTGCCAACCCGATGTTGATGGCGCACTTTCGTGGCCTCAAGGCCGAGTACGCACAAGGCCGCCGCTACAACCAGGGCATTGCCGAATACCTTGAACTGGCGCAGGCGTTGATGCGCAAGAAGGAAATGCCGCAGCGCCTGATCGATCTGGCCATGGCCGCGTATGCCGACGAACAGGGCATGCAGGCTCGCCGCGATCTCGCCGCACGCTTCGCCGTGCAGGCGTTCGGCCTCGATGAGGCGCAACTGGTGTGCATGCAGTTTGCCCCGTTCGTTGACCGTGGCCGTGAGCTTTCAAGCTTTCTCGGGCTGTGCCACGCGCAGCACCTGGGCAACCTCGATGCCCTGCACCGGATCCTCGCCGGCGAACACAACGAGCCGGCCCTCAGCCAGTGGCTGACCGAGGTCAGCGGCCTGCCGTTGCCGGCCTTGCGCAGCCTGTACGCGCATCAACGGATCGATTTCGACAGCGACGCGACGCTGATTGCCCGGGTTCGTGCCGGCGATCCGCACAAAGGCCGAATCAGTCGCTACGACCCGGCCACCGGCGAAACCGTGGTCGAACTGGTCTCGGGACGCTGACGCATGACAGCGTTCAGCGGCGGCCATTTTCAACAATTCATCGAGCGTGCCCGCGCCCGCGACGAGCTGGTGGTGCAGCCGCGCATGGGCTTTGGCGCGCTGGGCCAGATGCGCGCCGGGCTGGCCAGTGTCGCCGCCCTGCCCTGCGCGGCCATCGGCACCATCACCCTCGACAGCTACACGCGGGTCGGCGATTACCAGAGCGCGCTGCAGTGCCTCAACAGCTCGGCGCCAATGAACGGTTTCCCGATCATCAGCCACCCGATCGAAGCGGTGCGCAGCATGCTCGCCGGGCTGTATGGCGCAGACTTTCCGATCCAGATCCGCCACGGCACCGCCAAACCGCAGAATGTGTTCCAGCGCCTGGCCGCTTTGGGCCTCGACGCTACCGAAGGCGGCCCGGTGTCGTATTGCATGCCGTACAGCCGCTTGCCGCTGGCCGAGGCGGTCAGCGCCTGGGCCGAAAGTTGTCAGCTGCTGGCGGGCGCGACCGAGCATGCGCATATCGAGAGTTTTGGTGGCTGCCTGTTGGGGCAGTTGTGCCCGCCCTCTTTACTGATAGCGATGACACTGCTCGAAGCGCTGTTTTTCCGCCAGCACGGGGTTCGCGGGGTTTCGCTCAGTTATGCCCAGGGCACCTCGATGGAGCAGGATTTCGGCGCCTTGCAGGCCCTGCGCGAATTGGCCGCCGAGTATCTGGACGGCGATCACTGGCATGTCGTGGTGTATTCCTACATGGGCGTGTTTCCGACGACCAACCATGGCGCGCGGCGCTTGATTTGCGACAGCGCGCGCCTGACCCGCGCCGCCGGTTGCGAGCGGCTGATCGTCAAGACTGTCGCCGAGTCGCGGCAGATTCCGTCCGTCGACGACAACCTCGACGCCCTGCGCATGGCCGCCGACGTGGCCGGCGGCGACCTGCC
>NZ_AKJD01000054.1 GCF_000282515.1 Pseudomonas sp. GM80 | reverse complement strand
CCCTGTAGGAGCTGCGGCACGCTGCGATCTTTTGACCTGGGCTTTTTCAAGATCAAGAGATCGCAGCGTGCCGCAGCTCCTACAAGTGTTTCAGTGCACCTATCACGAGTAATTTTCCAAAATTATCTTGCGCGCAAGATATTTGCGCTATACATTTGCCTCGTACTTACTTAGCGCGCAAACAATTAGCGCAAACCATGACACCCAACGAGGCTCACATCATGCAAACGCTCTACACCGCAATCGCAACCTCCACTGGCGGCCGTGATGGTCGTGCGATCTCCAGCGACAATATTCTCGACGTCAAACTCGCCACCCCCAAAGAACTCGGCGGTGCTGGCGGCGCGGCGACCAACCCTGAGCAGCTGTTCGCAGCCGGTTACTCGGCCTGCTTCATCGGCGCGCTGAAATTCGTTGCCAGCCAGACCCAACGCAAAATCCCCGACAATGCCTCGATCACCGCCCACGTCGGCATTGGTCAGATCCCTGGCGGTTTTGGTCTGGACATCGATCTGCACATCAGCCTGCCCGGCCTGGAACAAGCCGACGCGCAATCGCTGGTCGACGCCGCTCACCAGGTTTGCCCGTACTCCAACGCCACCCGTGGCAACGTCGACGTACGCCTGCACGTCACTGTCTGAACAAAGCAAAAGATCGCAGCCTGCGGCAGCTCCTACAGGGGTACATATGTAGGAGCTGCCGCAGGCTGCGATCTTTTGATCTTACTGACAGGCACAAAAAAGCCCGACTCAATGGTCGGGCTTTTTCTTTCCGCAAAAAGCAGTGCTTATTTAGCACGGCCTTTGTAGGAACCGCCTTCGCGGGTGTCGATTTCGATCTTGTCACCGATTTCGATGAAGTCAGCAACCTGCAGCTCAGTACCGTTGGCCAGTTTGGCTGGCTTCATGACTTTGCCCGAAGTGTCGCCGCGAGCCGAACCTTCGGTGTAGTCAACTACACGTACGATGGTGGTCGGCAGCTCTACGGAAACCAGACGCTCTTCGAAGAAGATCGCTTCGCAAACATCGGTCATGCCTTCTTCAACGAAAGGCAGAACGGCTTCGATGTCTTCAGCGTTCAGCTCGTACATGGTGTAGTCGGTGGTGTCCATGAACGTGTAGGTGTCGCCGCTGATGAAGGACAGGGTCGCTTCTTTGCGGTCGAGGATTACGTCGTCCAGTTTGTCGTCAGCGCTGTAAACGATCTCGGTCTTGTAACCGGTCAGCAGGTTTTTCAGCTTGGTCTTCATGATCGCGCTGTTACGGCCCGATTTGGTGAATTCAGCTTTCTGAACCAGCCAAGGATCGTTTTCGAGACGGATCACGGTACCGGGTTTCAGTTCTTTACCAGTTTTCATTGCGAATATCCGAATTTGGATGGGATTTACAAAAATCTAGGCCGCGTATCATATCCAATTTAGGTAAAACTGTACCAGCGCTGCGGCAAGATCGGCCTGCAAGCCTTGTTCCAGACACCATTTTTCGGCATTTTCCTGCAGTTCGGGCCAGTGTTTGCGGCTCGCCAACCAGTGATCACCGATTGGTTGCCCAGCGCTCCAGGCTCGCCACAGACCGTTCATCGCCTCAGCGGCGGCCGGCGACAGACCTTTGGTGTACAGCGCCAGAAAGGCGTCGAGCTTGTCCAGATGGATGTCTTCGTCCTGCTGATAGATGTGCCAGAGCATCGGCCGCCCCGCCCATTGCGCGCGAACGAAAGAATCCTCGCCGCGCACGGCGTTGAAATCGCAGCACCACAGCAGGTGATCATATTGATCCTGTCGGACGAATGGCAGCACCTGCACGTTCAATGACTGCCGTACATGGATCGCACCGACCGTCAGGGTTTCAACCCCGAGCCAGCGCGCAACATCGCCAAGGATGCGCCCTTCCGGCACCAGCAGATGGGCTGGCGTGGCGTCCACTGCCAATACGTCCAGCCAACTGGCCAGCCCGGCATTCTCGTAGGCAAATAACGAAATCAGCTGCGCCTCAGGCGCGCGATCAATGCCCAGGCCTTGCAGGAATTGTCGCTGCGCCTCGGGATCCAGCTGAAACTGCTGACGCTGTTCAAGCAATCCACGCTCACGCAGCAAGCCGCCAGTACCGGGCTGGAAGCCGGGGAAAAAGAAGATCTTCTGCACCGATTTGTATTTCACTGATGGCAGACCGTGGCAACCGATGACCCAGTCCTCGGCGCTGAGGTAGTCGAGATTCATCCATAACGGTGGCTTTTCGCGCGCGGCCATGGCGTCCATGTAATCACTGGGCAACTGACAGGCAAACGCGGCGATGACCACATCCGCCGCGTCAGTCTGTGCCCACTCACTCGGCCAGAGGCGCACTTCGACGCCCTGCTGCGATTGCTGCGCAGCGTTGACGTCGATGTCCGGGCAGATCCGTTCGAACGCACGCAGGTCATCGACCCACAGGCGCACCGCCAAAGAGTGCTCGGCGACCAGTTGCCGGGCCAGGCGCCAGGTCACGCCGATGTCGCCATAGTTGTCGACCACGGTGCAGAAAATATCCCAGCGGGTGTTCACTTCCGGCATTCAAGACTCCCGTTGGCAAAAGCAGCGATTGTCCGCATAAATCACCTCGCGCAGAAGAGCCGACGGCGATTAATCTTCGTGCGACAATCGCCACTTGCCCGCAATCATCCGCCAGGAGGCAGCCATGCCCTATCGTCCCAACCCGCGTCGCCCCTTGCCTGTTCAGCTTAGCGCGCTGCACCTGACCGGCAGTATTGCCTTGGGCCTGTGGCTGGGGTTTCTCGCCATTGCGCTGACCTGCTGGCTGCTGTCGCGTTTTCTGTTCACCGAACAGTTGGCACCGGTTGCTCAGGCGGTGCAGCAACTGGCCAAGCCGCCGGTGACCGTTCAGGTGCAACCGGATATCCCGCCGCAAAGTCCGCTGTTCGACCAGTACGAAGAAAACCTGCGCAAGAACGAACAGCAGGTTCGACTCGATCAAGCGCGCAGCAGCTCGCGAAACCAATCCAACCCTAAATGCCAGTTCTGGCTGCAACAGGATCAGACCGCCCCGAGCGAAAAGAGCCGCGCCAACGTCCTACAATTCTGCGATTGATCATGAACAAGCACACGGTTCACCAACTGATTCTCGACAAGCTGCGCGTTGACCTCGACATCGCCGAACGCGCCGCGCAAACCGCCTACGAAACCGCGACTCACGAAGAGAACATCGCCGAAAACAAGTACGACACGCTGGGGCTTGAGGCGTCTTACCTGGCGGCGGGTCAGGCAAAACGCGTCGAGGAAATTCGTCAGTCACTGGCGCTGTGCCAGAACTTGACGCTGCGCGCCTATGACGAAAACCGTGGAATCGAGATCGGCGCCCTGCTCGGTCTGGAAGATGAAAAGGGTCGCGAGCAATGGCTGTTTCTGGCGCCGGATGCGGCCGGCCTGAAAGTCGATGTGGTGGGTCAGCCGATTACCGTCATCACCCCGCGCTCGCCACTGGGCAAAAGCCTGCTGGGCAAGTTCGAAGGTGATGAGGTGGAGATTCTGGTGGCGGGCACCCGGCAACAATTTGCTGTCACCGAGGTGCTTTGAGAGGGTTGCTTAGTGAACGGGCAGTTCGACGCCGTCGAACAGCTCTTCCAGCTCTTGCTTGTTGTGGCACTGAATGGCTTTGGCCATGACTTCGCGGGTCAGGTGCGGCGCAAACTTCTCGATGAAGTCGCACATGAAACCGCGCAGGAACGTGCCGCGACGGAAACCGATCTTGGTGATGCTCGATTCGAACAATTCGCTGGCATCCAGTACCACCAGATCGCTGTCGAGTTTAGTGTCGACCGCCATTTTCGCCACGATGCCCACGCCCAGACCCAGGCGCACGTAGGTTTTGATCACGTCGGCGTCGGCCGCAGTGAACACCACTTTCGGCGTCAGGCCACGATGGCTGAACGCTTCGTCGAGTTTCGAACGGCCGGTGAAACCGAACACGTAAGTCACGATCGGGTATTCAGCCAGCGCTTCGAGCGTCAGCTTCGGCAGTTTGGTCAGCGGGTGACCTTGCGGCACGACCACGCAGCGGTTCCAGCGGTAGCACGGCATCATCACCAGATCGCCGAACAGCTCCAGCGCTTCAGTGGCAATGGCGAAATCGACGGTGCCGTCTGCGGCCATCTCGGCGATCTGCATCGGCGAACCCTGGTGCATGTGCAGCGCCACGTCCGGGTATTGCTTGATGAAATTGCTGATCACCGGCGGCAGGGCATAACGCGCCTGGGTGTGCGTGGTGGCAATCGACAGGGTGCCCTTCTTCTCGTTGGAGAATTCCTGGGCGATCTGCTTGATGCTTTCTACCTTGCGCAGAATCTCACCGGCAGTGGTGATGATGCGCTCGCCGGCCGGGGTGACGCGGGTCAGGTGCTTGCCGCTGCGGGCAAACACTTCAACGCCGAGTTCGTCTTCCAGCAAGCGGATTTGTTTACTGATGCCCGGTTGCGAGGTGTACAGGCTTTGGGCTGTAGCGGAAACGTTGAGGTCGTGGTGCGCCACTTCCCAGATGTAGCGCAATTGTTGAAGCTTCATATGTATCCCTCAAAGCAGGTAGACGCCACGGGCATCAGCGACGGTATATAACTATATTAATGGTTTGAAGAATAAATCTAGAACTTTTTTATCAAAGTGCCATTATTCCCGCTTCAGCGATCCTCCCGCCGCCGGCGCTCCACCAACGGCACCAGATAAACCGGCACCTTGGCCAACTGCAGAACCCTAGCCGCCGTGCGCCCCAACGGCGTTTCCGCGCCCACCCCGTGACTGTGGCTACCTACGATCAGCAAATCGACCGAGAGTTTCTGCGCCTGGTCGAGAATCACCTGCGACGGATCGCCTTGCAGCACGCGCACCGCGCGAATGCGCTGCAGATCCTGCTCGCCGTCCTCGCCCAATTCTTCACGAAAGCTTTCCAGCACCCGCTGTTCAATATTGGCGATGACTGTTTTCAGACCCTGGCTGTGAAAATCGTTCAATGCCTGCTCGTCGAGATAGCTCTGCAACACCGATTCGGCGAACAAGCCCATCGGCTCCACCGCGTGCACCACATACAAGTCGGCATTGAACGTTCGCGCCAACGCCAGGGCATGCTGCATCACTAATGGTGCGTACAGACCGAGGTCAGTGGCATACAGCATCGAACGAATCATATGACCTCCTCGCAAGCCAACAATGGCGGAGATTTGATTCAGCTTAGCAGTGCCTTGGCGAGTACGACGTGCGGCGCAACGTCTTGAACCGTTTGGGCTTTAGACCGACGGTTCGTTGCTGATGCCGTGCGGCACATGGCCGGTGGCAACCACTTCGCGGGCGAGTTCGCAATGCCCGGCCTGATCGTCGAAGAACACGTCGGCTGCGAATGCTTCGAGAAACGCCGATTTGGTCAGACCACCGAGAAACAGTGATTCGTCGAGGCGAATATCCCACTCGCGCAAGGTGCGGATCACCCGCTCATGCGCAGGTGCCGAACGTGCGGTGACCAGCGCGGTGCGGATCGGGCAATCGTCGTCGGGAAACTCGCGCTGCAGCAGATTGAGCGCTGCCAGAAAGCCCTTGAACGGCCCGCCACGCAGCGGTTCGCGTGCAGATTCACGCTCCTTGGCCTGAAACGCTTCGAGCCCGCCGGATTGATAGACGCGCTCCGACTCGTCGGAAAAAATCACCGCGTCACCGTCGAAGGCGATGCGCAATTCGTCGCTGGCTGCACGGCTGGCACCACCGGACAGAATGGTCGCGGCGGCAAAACCGGCGTCAAGCGCCGCACGTACGTCTTCGGCATGGGTCGACAGAAACAGGTCGCAACCAAACGCTTTCAGATACGGGTACGGACTGCGCCCGCCAACAAACGCCGCGCGGGAAATCGCCAGCCCATAATGGTGAATCGAGTTGAACACGCGCAGGCCAGTGTCGGCGCTGTTGCGCGACACCAGAATCACCTCGACCCGCGCGCGGCCGAGGCGGCTGTTGAGTTTCAACAGTTTTTCCACCAGCGGGAAGGCATCGCCGGGCGCCAAAATCTCGTCTTCGTGTTCGATCTGATATTGCCGATAGGCTTCGACGCCGCTCGACAGGTACACCTTGTGACTCTCGCTCAGGTCGAACAAGGCGCGCGACGAAATCGCCAGCACCAGTTTGTCATCGATGTTCTTGGCCATGCATTCCCCCAAAGCGACCGGCTTAAACGTTGCGTCGGTCGATAAAACGTAAAGTGCGATACAGCGCTTCGATGCGCGGCAACTGACAACCCGCCGCTTTTGCTGCCGCCAGTGGTCGAGCGTAGATCGCGTCCAGCTCCAGCGGTCGCTTATGTAGAAAGTCGTGGTACATGCTCGGCCAGTAGTCGGGCATTTTCTCGGTCATCGTGAACAGGAAATCGGCATAGCCGGCCGGCACTTCCAGACCACACGCCTTGGCGCCCTGCACGACCTCAGCCATCAGCGCCTGAATCAGCGCGCGACTGTCGCCATCGGCCATCAGCGGCGTGGTACCCGCACCGAGGAGCACCGAGAGGCCGTTATAGGGAATATTCCAGACCAGTTTCTGCCAGCGCGCCTGATGCAGATCGGGCATTGCCTGCGAATCGAGACCGGCGGCACGGAACAGGCCAGCGCCTTCTTCAACGATGGCCATGCGCGCCACTTCATCAAGCGCCGGACCGCTGTGATAGCCGACGTTCACCGCCCCCAGGGCTTGATGGGTTATCAGCCCGGGCTCCTCGCGATGCACACAGATCAGACACAAGCCGCCGAGCAGATGGAGGGAATCGGGAAGCAGTTCACGCAGGCTGTCTTCGACATCAAGACCGTTTTGCAGAACCAGCACTTTCGCATCGGCCTTGGTTGCCTGAACGATTGCAGGCGCGAGGCCAGCGTTGCTGGTGGTTTTCGCGCCGACCAGCAGCCAGTCACACTTGGGCATGTCCTCGGCCGCCGAATAGGCTTGCACCGGATTCAGCGTCAGTTGACCGTGCACCGCACTGTTCACCTGCAACCCGCGCTCGGCGACTGCCGAAAACTCGCTGCGCAACAGAAAGTGCACATCGAACCCGGCACGCGCCAGCATCAATCCGTAGAAACCACCAATTGCGCCGGTGCCAATAATCCCCACTTTCGGTTTATCAAAGCCTGGTTTATCCACTGTCCCGATCATGGCAACTCCTCTGCAATTCGACCCAGTGCCTGCGCCAACGCCGCGTTCAGCGCATCGGCCGTCAGGCGCGTGTGCAATGCCCCAAAGAACTCACCGTCGCGCACCACAAACAGCGCCGGCAAATGAAAGACCTGATAACGCTCGACCAACCCGCCGTTGTCACCGGCATCGATCCAGCACAGGCGATCGATGGCCAGTTCGAGCCCCGGCAACACTTCGCGGGCATAACGGCAACTGGCGCAGCCGACACTGGTGAAAATCACCAACGAAACGCCGCTCATCGCCAACAGCCGTTGGTCGGCGTCGAAATCGGTCAGTTCGGATTCGACCACTATACTGGGGGAAACAATGTCAAATGGCCGACACAGGGAGTCTGTGCTCATGGGACGTTTCATTCCTCATCCGGACGAGGTGCCGGTTGAATTAACCTTGCTCAAGCCTGAGTGTATTTCCAGGCAACAGCTGCACACTATCAGCCTCGGCGGCATCGCTTGCAATTACCACCGTGCCTGGCGCCATGGCACGGCGCTGCAAGTGCGCATGCCGACACTCAATGCCGACATCTGTTATCCGGGCTATGTGGCGTGGTGCCTGCGGCGCAAAAAGGGTTATCTGGTGGGGATCGCATTTACCGATGAACAGACGCTGTTCAGCGCGCGAATGGGTGAGCAGGTGTGTCAGATCGAGCGCTACTGCCGTCTGCATGAAACCCACGATGACCTGCAAGAAATTCAGGCGGTGGCCCTGCAATGGGTCGAGCAACACGCCGACGAGTTCTCCCACGATAGCGTGCGCAAGGCTTTCGCGCAGCCAGCGCTGGACTAAAGCACCTTTTGCCCATTGTCTAGCAGGCGCTTTACGCGCTAAGGTTCCGCTCCCCGACGCGCTTAAATCTGCTGTGCTCCGCCGCGCGGGGATCGCTGGCGGCCGGCACCCGTGACCTGACGAGTAAACGATGGCTGATTTACCGATCAACGACCTAAACGTCGCCTCTAACGAGACCCTGATCACTCCTGATCAGCTCAAGCGTGATATCCCTCTGAGCGACGCCGCCCTGCGCACCGTCACCAAGGGCCGCGAAGTCATTCGCAACATTCTTGATGGCACTGACCACCGTCTGTTCGTAGTGATCGGCCCGTGCTCGATCCACGACATCAAGGCTGCCCACGAATACGCCGATCGCCTCAAGGTGCTGGCGGAGGAAGTCTCCGACACCCTGTATCTGGTCATGCGCGTGTATTTCGAGAAGCCACGCACCACCGTCGGCTGGAAAGGCCTGATCAACGATCCGTATCTGGACGACTCGTTCAAGATTCAGGACGGCCTGCACATCGGTCGCCAGTTGCTGCTGGATCTGGCCGAAAAAGGCCTGCCAACCGCCACTGAAGCCCTCGACCCGATCTCCCCGCAGTATCTGCAGGATCTGATCAGCTGGTCGGCCATCGGCGCGCGCACCACCGAATCGCAGACTCACCGTGAAATGGCCTCTGGCCTGTCCTCGGCGGTCGGCTTCAAGAACGGCACCGACGGCGGCCTGACCGTGGCGATCAACGCCCTGCAGTCGGTCTCCAGCCCGCACCGTTTCCTCGGCATCAACCAGGAAGGTGGCGTGTCGATCGTCACCACCAAAGGCAACGCCTACGGTCACGTGGTGCTGCGCGGCGGTAACGGCAAGCCGAACTACGATTCGGTCAGCGTCGCCCTGTGCGAGCAGGCGCTGAACAAGGCCAAAATCAAGCCGAACATCATGGTCGATTGCAGCCACGCCAACTCCAACAAGGACCCGGCCCTGCAACCGCTGGTGATGGAAAACGTCGCCAACCAGATCCTCGAAGGCAACCAGTCGATCATCGGCCTGATGGTCGAAAGTCACCTGAACTGGGGCTGCCAGGCGATTCCCAAAGACCTCGCCGACCTGCAATACGGCGTGTCGATCACCGATGCCTGCATCGACTGGTCTGCCACCGAGAACACCTTGCGCAGCATGCACGCCAAGCTCAAGGATGTTCTGCCGAAACGTCAGCGCAACTGATTCAGCGTTTCGCAGGCATAAAAAAACGCCGGGCATTGCCCGGCGTTTTTGTGTGTGCGGTTCAGATCTTCGCGGCGCGGCGCTGATGACGCTCCATGTAGCGCTCGACGTAGGAGCACGACGGGATCACCGTGTAGCCCATTTCTTCGGCGTACTGCAGCGCGCTTTCGGTCAGCGCAGCGGCAATGCCACGCCCGCGCAGGGCGTTGGGCACAAACGTGCGGTAAATATCCAGGGTCTGTTTCCCCAGATCCATATAGGTCAGGTAGGCACGATGACCGTCCACATTGGTCTCGAACTGATGACCAGCCTGGTCATGGTGGATGGACAACGCCTCGCTCATCACTACTCCTCGCGGGTCTTGGATTCTGACCCCTACCTTACCGATGTTTTTCCGGCGAAGGAACATCTACGCCACCCCGTGCCTGTTGGACACCGAGAAGAGCCACACCGATCTCGCGCAACCGAGCACCTGATAAATAGTAGGCACCATTGGCAAAAATGCTCAAGGTGCGCTCGTCATCAAGCCGGTTGACGGGGGTTGCTCCGATGGACGCAGGGGTGGTTGGGGAGAAGATCTTCCCAAGCCGCTCACCTGAACATTGCCGGATGTTGAGACTTAAGACGTGCAACCTTTTTTAAAGTCACCTCAACATGGACAAAAGATAAGCGAAGCAGCACGCAAAATCGGAACAAAAGTGTGGACGAATTCATCTAGAAAGACTTTAGCCAAGACTGCAAAAACAGCACACCGTAACGGGAACTTTTTCTGATTAACTCGCTCAGTGCGGGGCTTGCAGCTGGATATTTTTTATACAGTGCAGTTAAAAGTTGCTCGAAAAAGAATCAGCGCCTACAATTTTTTTTGCTTCTTGCGCTACGTCAGTTTACTTACTACAAGTAATGGGTAGTATGTACGCCGGCTATTTCCTCAATCGTGAGGAGACAGCCACTTAATTTGAAAGTCCTTGAAGGGGAACACGATGAACAACGTTCTGAAATTCTCTGCTCTGGCTCTGGCCGCAGTTCTGGCTACCGGTTGCAGCAGCGCATCGAAAGAAACCGAAGCACGTCTGACCGCTACTGAAGACGCAGCTGCTCGCTCCCAGGCTCGTGCAGACGAAGCTTACCGTAAAGCTGATGAAGCTCTGGCTGCTGCTCAAAAAGCACAACAGACTGCTGACGAAGCTAACGAGCGTGCTCTGCGCATGCTGGACAAAGCTAGCCGCAAGTAATAATCCCTCGGGATTGTTATCAAGCCGATCCGATGTCTGGGTCGGCTTTTTTGTGCCTGATGCTTTTGTCCAGGCAATAAAAAACCCGCCGGCGCGTGAAGCGTCGGCGGGTTCTTTATTGCCTTATTGCTGCAAATCGATTGGCGCACTCGAAACAATCGGTGCCGAGGTAGTCGGCGTGCCGATTTCCGTAGGCAGGCCATCTTCAGCTGCCACCACATCGCGCACCACATCCCAGTTCATGCGCAGGTTGTTGGTGACGTCTTCACGCTTGAGCATCGCGTTGATCACTGCAGTGTGCTTGTCGACTACCGACGGGTTGCCCTTGTCGTCGATCGGCGTGTGCGCTTCCAGATAAACCTTGCCGCCACTGCGACCAAACTTGTAGGCGTCGTTGAGGATGCGCACCGACGTGCCGACCGGCACCATGCTGGCCATCTCCAGCACATTGTTGTTGAACATGCGGAAGCAGCCGTGGCTGGTGCGCATGCCGATCCCGAATTTCTTGTTCGAACCGTGGATCAGATAACCCGGCGTGCCCAGCGTGAACTTGAACGGGCCCAATGGATTGTCCGGGCCGGCCGGCACTACGTTTGGCAGCGGATCACCGTCGGCGGCGTGTTCAGCCTTGATCGATGCGGGCGGCGTCCAGGTCGGATTTGGCGTCTTGGCGATGATCGAGGTGTGGGCGATCGGCGAACCCCAACCTTCACGACCGATACCCAGCGGGAACGTATAAACCACGTTCTTGCCTTTCGGGAAGTAGTAGAGGCGGTACTCGGCGAGGTTGATCACGATGCCTTCGCGCGGGCCCGGCGGCAGGATGAAGCGGGTCGGCAAGACGATTTCAGTGCCGGCGCCCGGCAACCAGGCATCGACGCCCGGGTTGGCCGCGACCATTTCCGAATAACCCAGATCGTAGGTCGTGCCCAGATCGGCGAAGGTGTCTTCGTACTTGGCCTTGATCACCTGGACCTGGCCGATGATGTCTTCACCGGGCGGTGGCAGGGGGAACTCCAATGCAGCAACGGGACCGGCCACACACAGGGCGGCAAGTGACAGGCAGCGGGTGACGGCAGGAAAGCGCGGCAACATCCGGAAAATCCTTCGCATGATCAACAAGGGTATAAGAGCGCGATTGTACACCGCACTTTGAATATTCGGGGAGCCACGCCGATGGACCGCGTCAGGCCTTGAAAAGATCGCAGCCTGCGGCAGCTCCTACAGGTGTAGGCCCTTCCTTGTAGGAGCTGCCGAAGGCTGCGATCTTTTGACCTTAAAGCTCGAATCGCAGCTCAGGCCAGATCGGCGAAGTCCCGCGCTTCTGCGATTCCAGAATCGCCCGGCACAGCGAACACAGGCGCTGATCCTGGAACACCCGGCGATCAACGCTCGACCAGCGCGGTTGCGCCGGGAGCAAGCTGCCGCACAGGGTGCGATCAGCCGAACCACCGAGTTCGAGTTGCCGGGTCACCAGATGCACCCGCACTTCCTGGCAGGCGAACAGATCCAGCTGCTCGTCAGGCTCGATCAGTTGGTAGGCAAACAGGGACCAGGCAGAACGCGACATCGGGGGCTCCAAATAAGGGGGCGCCACATTAGCCGAAAGCCTGCCCTTAGAAAAGCCTCATAACAGCGGTTTTAGCGTCGGCCAGACATTTTCCAGCAACTTGCCCTGAGCCCCGGCTGCCGGGTGCAGTCCATCGGCCTGCATCAAGTCCGGATGACCGCCGACGCCGTCGAGGAAAAACGGTACCAGCGGGATCTTTTTATCGTCGGCGAGTTTGCCGTAGACCTCAGCGAAAGCATCGGTGTAGCGCTTGCCGTAATTGGGCGGCAACTGCATGCCGAGCAGCAGGACCTTGGCGCCGCTCTGACGGGAGCTGTCGATCATCGAGGCAAGATTTTGTTGCAATTGAGTTGGCAGCATTCCGCGCAAGCCATCGTTGCCACCCAGTTCAAGGATCACCAGCGCCGGTTTATGCTCTGCAAGCAGCGCCGGCAGCCGCGCCTGGCCTCCGGCACTGGTGTCGCCGCTGATCGAGGCGTTGACCACTTTATCGTCGAAACCCTCCTGTTTGAGCCGTTGCTCCAGCAACGACACCCACCCCAAGCGGGTATCCAGGCCGAAACCGGCGCTGATACTATCGCCAACGATCAGGACAGTACCCGCCGCTGCGTTCTGGGCCATGCACATGACGGCCAGGCCAGCACTCAAAAACCATACACGCATCGGATTCTCCATGGGCGCAAGCATTCTCACCGCGAAGAACCTCAGCAAAGTGGTTCCCAGCGCGGAAGGTGAACTGACTATCCTGCACGAACTCAGCCTGGAACTGAACAAGGGCGACAGCCTGGCCATTGTGGGCGCGTCCGGTTCCGGCAAATCCACCCTCCTCGGCCTGCTCGCCGGCCTCGACCTGCCGAGCAGTGGCGAAGTCATCCTCGCCGGACAGAGCCTGAGCAATCTCGATGAAGACCAGCGCGCGCGCATTCGTGCCGAGCACGTCGGTTTCGTCTTTCAATCGTTTCAACTGCTCGACAGCCTCAATGCGCTGGAAAACGTCATGCTGCCGCTGGAGCTTGATGGCCGCAAAGACGCGCGCGAGCGTGCGACGGAACTGCTTCAGCGCGTCGGCCTCGGCCAGCGCCTGACGCACTCGCCGCGTCAGCTCTCCGGTGGCGAACAGCAACGCGTGGCAATTGCCCGCGCCTTTGCCGCCGAGCCCGATGTGCTGTTTGCGGATGAGCCCACCGGCAACCTCGACAGCCACACCGGCGAGCGCATCAGCGACTTGCTCTTCGAATTGAACAAGGAACGCGGCACCACCCTGGTGCTGGTGACCCACGACGAACGCCTGGCCCATCGCTGCCGGCGCCTGATCCGTCTTGAAGCCGGGCTGTTGGTCGCCCCTCTGGAGCCTTGATGGCACGCCTGCCGCTGTTGCGTCTGTTCAGTCTCGCCATTCGCCAACTGCTGCGCGATGCCCGCGCCGGGGAATTGCGGGTGTTGTTCTTCGCGTTGGTCGTGGCGGTGGCGGCGAGTACCGCCATCGGTTACTTCGGCGCCCGCCTCAACGGCGCGATGATGTTGCGCGCCACTGAGTTTCTCGGCGCCGATCTGGTCCTTGAAGGCAGCTCGCCGACCCGCGAAGAACAAATCAAGAGCGGCACCGAGTTGCGCCTGCAGCATGCACAGGTGGTGGAGTTCTCCAGCGTCATTGCCACTGACAACGGTATTCAGTTGTCGAGCATCAAGGCGGTCGACCGCACCTATCCGTTGCGCGGCGAACTTAAAAGCGCCCCGGCGCCCTTTGCTGCGGAAGAGGTTGGCGGCGAGCCGCAACCCGGCGAAGCGTGGGTCGAAGCGCGCCTGCTGACGGCGCTCGATCTGAAGATCGGCGACAGCATCGATGTCGGCATGAAGACACTGAAGCTGGCCCGCGTGCTGACTTACGAGCCGGATCGCGCCGGCAACTTCTACAGCCTGACACCGCGGGTGATGATCAACCTCGACGACCTCGCTGCCACTGGCGTGGTGCAGCCCGGTAGCCGCGTGAGTTACCGCGAACTGTGGCGCGGCGAACCGCAGGCGCTGGAAACCTATCGGCAACTGATCAAACCAGGCCTTGCAGCCAACCAGCGGATTCAGGATGCCCGCGATGGCAACCGGCAGATTGGCGGTGCGCTGGGCAAGGCCGAACGTTATCTGAACATGGCCAGTCTGGTCGCTGTGTTGTTGGCCGGTGTAGCGGTGGCGTTGTCGGCGAACCGTTTTGCCAGCCGCCGTTTTGATGCCAGTGCGCTACTGCGTTGCTTGGGATTGTCGCGGCGGGAAACCATGCTGCTGTTCAGCATTCAACTGACGGTACTCGGTTTGCTCGCTGCCCTTAGCGGTGCGCTGCTCGGCTGGCTGGCGCAATTGGGCCTGTTTGCCCTGCTGCATGATCTGTTGCCAAGCGACGTTCCAGCGGGCGGTCTGTTCCCGGCGATCGCCGGGATCGGCACCGGGCTGGTCGCACTGGCCGGGTTTGCTTTGCCGCCTTTGGCAGCGTTGGGTCGTGTGCCGCCGCTGCGGGTTTTGCGTCGCGACATGTTGCCGATCCCATCGAGCACCTGGATGGTTTACGGGGCGGCGCTCGGCGCACTCGGTTTGATCATGTGGCGCCTGAGCCTGGATCTGCTGCTGACGTTCGCCTTGCTTGGCGGTGGCGTGATCGCCGCGCTGGTGCTCGGCGGCTTGCTGCTGTTGCTGCTCAATAGCCTGCGGCGAATGCTCGCCCGCGCTTCGTTGCCATGGCGGCTGGGCTTGGGTCAGTTGCTGCGTCATCCATTGGCCGCGGCGGGCCAATCGCTGGCATTCGGCCTGATCCTGTTGTCGATGGCCTTGATCGCCCTGCTGCGCGGCGAACTGCTCGACACCTGGCAAAACCAGTTGCCGAAAAACGCGCCCAACTATTTCGCCCTGAACATTCTGCCCGCAGACAAACAGGCCTTCACTGATCACCTTGTCAACGTGTCGGCTCAGGCGGCGCCGTTGTATCCGGTGGTACCGGGGCGATTGATCAGCATCAATGGTGAAGCGGTGCAGCAAATCGTCAGCAAGGATTCCGCTGGCGACCGTGCAGTACAACGCGACCTGAGCCTGACCTGGGCCGCCGATTTGCCAGCGGGCAACAAACTGACGGCGGGCACGTGGTGGAGCGAACAACCAGCGGACGACGTTCCGGGTGTCTCGGTCGAAGGCAAAGTCGCCGAGAGCCTGAAACTGAAACTCGGCGACCACATGGTGTTCAGCGTCGGCGGGGTCAATCGTGAAGCGAAGGTTACCAGCCTGCGCGAGATCAACTGGGATAACTTCCAGCCGAACTTCTTCATGATCTTCCAGCCCGGCACCCTCAAGGACCTGCCGGCGACCTACCTGACCAGCTTCTACCTGGCGCCCGGTCACGACCAACAGATTGTCGAGCTGTCGCGCGCATTCCCGGCCGTGACCATTCTCCAGGTCGAAGCCCTGCTCGAACAACTGCGCAGCATCCTCGCCCAGGTCACCCTGGCCGTGGAATATGTGTTGTTGTTTGTGCTGGCGGCGGGAATGGCGGTGCTGTTCTCCGGCCTGCAAGCGACGCTGGATGAGCGCATCCGCCAAGGCGCGTTGCTGCGTGCGCTGGGCGCCGAGCGGCAATTGCTGATCAAGGCGCGGCGCATCGAGTTTGGTTTGCTCGGCGCAGTCAGCGGTTTGCTCGCAGCCATTGGCTCGGAAGTGGTCAGTCTGGTGCTCTATCGTTTCGCCTTCGACTTGCCATGGCATCCGCATCCCTGGTTGCTGGTGCTGCCATTGATTGGCGCTGTACTGATCGGTGGTGCGGGCGTATTCGGTACGCGTCGGGCGCTCAATGCAAGTCCACTGACAGTGTTGCGCGAGGGTTGATAGACTCCAGCGGTCTTAATCACAAGAAGTTGCCATGAGCCGTTATCGCCCTCCCCGCACCGCCGGCACCGCGCTGATCACCCCTGAAGGTGAAGCGCGGATGCGTGCCGAATTCCATGAGCTGTGGCATGTGCGTCGCCCGCAGGTGACGCAATCGGTCAGCGAGGCTGCAGCGCAAGGTGACCGTTCGGAAAACGCCGAATACACCTACGGCAAAAAGATGCTGCGCGAGATCGACAGCCGCGTGCGCTTTCTGACCAAACGTCTGGAAGCGCTCAAGGTGGTCAGCGAAAAGCCCAGCGATCCGAACAAGGTCTACTTCGGCGCCTGGGTGACCATCGAGGACGAGGACGGCAAGCAATCGCGCTACCGCATCGTCGGCCCCGATGAACTGGATCTTAAGCTGGGTTTGATCAGCATCGATTCACCGCTGGCCCGCGCCTTGATCGGCAAGGCGCTGGATGCTGAAGTGCGGGTGCAGACGCCGACCGGCGAGCAATTCGTCTACATCGTCGCAATCGAATACCTCTGACACCGTCAGCGGCGGGTAATCAGACCTTGCCGCGCCACGCGGGTCAGCTGCTTGATCATTTCCGGTGCATCTTCCGTGCTTGGCGCCTGAATCACCGCCAGATCAAAGCTGTCACTGGCAAACCGCGCCAGTGACTCGCCGTCTTCAACGAACTGGATCAGGAACGCGGCAGGGCCGCCACTGCGACGTGGCCAGCCATCGAGATAACGCAACAGCGTCGGCTGATGTTTGCCGCCAAGCAGGATTTTCGGGTTGCGTTGAGTGATATGCGCAGTGATCGGCGCGGGACGTGCAGGAGGGCGTAGTGCATTCATTGGTCGTGTCTCTGCCTCAAAAGTCTGCATGGCAGGTGAGAGGCAACACCGAACCAGCGCTTTAGCGGTATTTCGAAGCCCTGTTCCGGCTTCTGACGGCAACTGATTGAGTCACCTGGCGCCCCGCAAGTAGCTGTTTAAATCGGCGCATGACCACATGCTAGATAACGTGACCGTACAGTGTCAAGAATCAGAAGCTATAAGCGCTGTCACCACTGCAAGGTGATACGGCTTTCGAATTCACGCGCCTCCCCAGTGACTGGATCAATGAAGCGCAGGCCCTGCGCCAACAGTTTCAGCGGATTGGCGTAGTCATCCTCGACGTCTTTCAACACATCCGGGTAAAACGGATCGTTGCAAATGCTCGCGCCCAATGCGGTCATGTGCACACGCAGTTGATGTTTTTTGCCGGTGACCGGGTAAAGGCCATAGCGCCACAGATCGCCATTCTTCTCGCGAACTTCGACCGCCGTTTCCGTGTTGCTGAAGCCCGGCCCTTCCTGCATGCGGAAAAACGGTTCGCCATCGACCAGGCGGCTCTTGTGTACCAAAGGAAAATTCAGATCAGGCAGTGCAGGCGCGATCGCCTCGTAGCGCTTGTCGATCTGCCGGGTCGGGAACAGTGACTGATACGCCGAACGGGTTTGCGGATTGGCCGAAAAGATCACCAGCCCGGCGGTGTGCCGGTCGATGCGGTGCAACGGCACCAGATGGGGATTGTCCAGACGCCGGATCAAACGGCGCAGCAACGTCTGTTCGACGTACTCGCCGGCCGGCGTCACTGGCAGGAAATGCGGTTTGTCCGCGACCACCAGATGCTCATCGGCATAAAGAATCGACTCGACCACAGGAATCGGTTTCTCGTCCGGCACTTCACGGAAGTAGTGAATGCGCAGGCCTTCCTTGTACGGCAGATCCACCGTGATCGGCTGACCATTGCCGTCCAGCACGCGACCACGAGCGATGCGATCCAGCCACTGCTCGCGGCTGATGGCCCGGAAGTGCTCGCACAGGCAATCAAGCACTGTCTGCCAGGAGCCCGGTGGCAGATACAAGGTACTGGCCTGATTGTGTGCCGCGGAAAATGTAGATGTGGACATACGAAAATTCTAACCCTCAATGCAGGCTGGCATTATCCAACACTGGGGGAAACGAACCTAGCGCAGAATCCTCAGGCCGGAATCGACTTGAGCGCTGCAGCCTCGGTGAACTCCTTGAGCCAGCGCAACACCTCGACCGCCTCCCAGCGACCTGGGTCATACAAGGCGTAGAGCAATCCTTGATAACCGACCACGTCGAGTTGCTTGTGATAACCGGCACGCTGAAACAGCGCCTCGATCTCGGCAAAACACGTATTGAAATGGACTTTACTGAAGGGCGTCTTGCCTTCCGTGACCAAGCCGTCGAGACGCAATTCGGTAACGGCCTCGCGCACCACGTCAACCGACATCCGGTTTACGCTGTTCTTCAATTGTTCGACATTGACCACGGTTCATCCCTCTGACGTCCGGCTCACCTGCTCAACCCTGCAAAAAGCCAGGATGCAGCAGGCCAACCCAATTACTGTATGAACATACAGTAACCGAATAATCCGCAAAGTGCCAAGGAATGGATGCGCCGCCGCGACCGGCGGGATGTGGCAAAAAAACGCTTAACGAAGGAACGCCACCACCTGATCGGCATTGAACGGCCAGCCCAGTTCGGCACCGGTGTCGACGCGGCGCAACAGCGGAATGCGCAGACTATAAGCCTCGAACCACGACTCATCGTCAGCAATATCCACCAGTTCCACCAGCAGACCGTGCTCGACAAAAGGCATCAGCTCGGCTTCGGCCAATTCGCACAAATGGCATCCGAGGGTGCCGAACAGCTGACATTCAGGAGGCATGATCGCTCGACCACAAAAAGAGTGCGCCTATTCTAGGCCGCAGCGCAAAACCCGTCGACCCACCGCCGCTTAAAGGCTTGCGCGCGCCGGCACGGTTTGTGCGCAAAACCCTGACGCACATCAGTCCAGCGAAAAACCAATTACGCGATCCTCCCGGTCTTTTTGCCTCTACGCTTGAACAGCCAGAGCCTGACATCGGAGTGTCCAGTGTTTGCCAACCTGTTGATCATCCTCGCCTCGTCCCTCGTGGTGATTGCCTTGTTCCGCCGCCTGCGCTTGCCACCGGTGCTGGGTTACCTGTGTGTGGGGCTGCTGGTCGGGCCGAGCGCATTCGACTGGGTCAACGAAAGTGAGCACCTGCCTGACGTGGCTGAACTGGGCGTGGTGTTCCTGTTGTTTTCGCTCGGGCTGGAATTCTCCCTGTCGAAGATGATTGCGTTGCGCCAGGTGGTGTTCCGGCTCGGCAGTCAGCAGGTGCTGATCAGTACGGCGCTGCTCGGTTCACTGCTGATGTTGCTGGGCATGCCGTTGACGCCCGCACTGTTGCTCGGTGCCGGGCTGTCATTGTCTTCCACGGCGATTGTCACCAAAGAACTCGGCAGCCTCGGCGAAGTGTTCAGCAGCCACGGTCAGAACGCGATCGGCGTGCTGCTGTTTCAGGACGTGGTCGCGGTGTTGCTGCTGACGCTGGTGCCGGTGTTCGCCGGGAGCAGCACGCAGGCCTGGTATTGGGCGCTGCCGCTGACGCTGGCGAAAACCGTGGTGTTGTTTGTCGGCCTGCTGCTCGCCAGCCGCTGGTTGCTGCCACGGCTGTTCCATGAGGTGGCAGCTTCGCGCTCGGCGGAATTGTTCGTGCTGCTGGCGCTGGTGATTGTGCTGCTGACGGCGTGGCTGACGCACTTGCTCGGCTTGTCCCCTGCCCTCGGCGCGTTTCTCGCCGGCATGTTGCTCGGCGAAAGCCACTACCGGCATCAGATCGAGGCCGATATCCGGCCGTTCCGCGACATCTTGCTCGGGGTGTTTTTCGTCAGCATCGGCATGCTGATCGACCTGCAGTTGTTTGTCAGTGACGGCGTGCTGATTCTCGGGCTTACCGTCGGTTTGATGGTGATCAAAGGCATCGTCGTCGCGCTGCTGGTGAAGTGGCGCGGCAGTGACAGCGAAACCGCGTGGCGCAGCGGTCTGGCCTTGGCTCAGGGCGGCGAGTTCTGCTTCGCGCTGATGGCGCAGATGCAACAAAACAGCCTGCTGCCGGCAAGGCTCGGCGCCTTGCTACTGGCGGCGACATTCTGCTCGATGTTGCTGACGCCGCTGTTGTTGCGCGCGGCGCCACGCATCGCTGCTGCCCTGCATCGCAAGCCCAATGAGGAAGCACAGATCGAAGAGATCAGCGCACTCAACGCCGACCTCGACCAGCACGTAGTGATCTGTGGTTATGGTCGTGTTGGCCAGTCCATTGGCCGCTTCATGCGCAACGCCAGGCAAGCCTATATCGCGCTGGACAACGATCCGGTGCGTGTTCAAGAAGCCGCCTCTGGCGAGAGTGACGTGCATTACGGCGACTCCGCGCGCGGCGATCTGCTCACCGCCGTCGGTTTGTTGCGCGCCCGCCTACTGGTGATCGCCGTCGATCAAAGCGATGTCGCCCTGCGCATCCTCAAGGAAGCGCGGCGACTCAACACGCACATACCGATTCTGGTGCGCACCCGCGACGACAGCCAATGGAGCGAACTGAAAGCCGCCGGGGCCAGCGAAGTGGTGCCGGAATTACTGGAATCGAGCCTGATGCTCGCCTCGCATGCGTTGATCATGCTCGGCCTGCCGGCGCATCAGGTGCAGGAGCAAGTCGATCAGGTGCGCATCGACCGCTATCGCCTCCTGCACGGCTTTTATCCCGGAGCCGACGATGAAGAAACTTAGTCCTGACTCACCGCGCCGATCTTGTGCAGCGACAGATCGGCGCCGTAATACTCTTGTTCCTGACTCAGGCGCAGCCCATGCAGCGCCTTGATCGCGCCGTACACGACGAAGCCACCGATCAGCGCCACCGCGACGCCGAGAGCGCTGCCGAGCAACTGGCTGATCAGGCTGACGCCGCCCAGGCCACCGAGCGCGCTCTGGCCGAAGATGCCGCAGGCGATCCCGCCCCACACGCCGCACAAGCCGTGCAAGGGCCACACGCCCAGCACATCGTCGATGCGCCATTTCACTTGCGCGGCGGTGAAGCACCAGACAAACAGTGCGCCAGCAATCGCGCCGGTGACCAACGCGCCCACCGGGTGCATCAAGTCCGAACCGGCGCAGATCGCCACCAGCCCGGCCAACGGGCCGTTGTGCAGGAAGCCCGGGTCGTTACGCCCGACGATCAATGCCGCCATGGTGCCGCCGACCATCGCCATCAACGAGTTGACCGCGACCAGGCCGCTGACGCCTTGCAACGTCTGCGCGCTCATCACGTTGAAGCCGAACCAGCCGACAATCAAAATCCACGAGCCCAGCGCCAGAAACGGAATGCTCGACGGCGCGAAAGCCACCAATCGTCCATCGCGATAACGCCCGTTGCGCGGGCCGAGCAGCAGCACCGCCGCCAGCGCCAGCCAGCCGCCCATGGCGTGCACCACCACGGAACCGGCGAAGTCATGGAACGGCGCGCCGAACTGCGCCGCCAACCAGGCTTGCAGGCCATAGTTGCCGTTCCAGATCATTCCTTCAAAAAACGGATAAATAAACGCCACGATCAGCGCCGTCGCACACAACTGCGGAACGAAGCGCGCACGCTCGGCGATGCCCCCGGAAATAATGGCCGGAATCGCCGCCGCGAACGTCAGCAGGAAGAAGAACTTCACCAAGCCATAACCGTGATCGGCGTTCAGCACCGCCGCCGGTTGCATGAAGGTCACACCGTAGGAGATCCAATAGCCTATAAAGAAATAGGCCAGGGTCGAGACAGCGAAATCGCTGAGGATTTTCGACAGGGCGTTGACCTGGTTTTTCTGCCGGACCGTACCGACTTCCAGAAAGGCGAAACCGGCGTGCATCGCCAGCACCATCACCGCACCGATCAGAATGAACAACGTGTTGGAGCTGTGCACCAGGGTGTCCACAGCGCTTTGCAGATTTTCCATAAGCAGGCAGACCTAAAGGCGAAAAGGCACCAAAGCGGTTCGTGCGGGCATTTCATGCACCAAGTTGCGACCGCCGAGTCACTGAATCGAATGCACAGTGAACTGCTTTGGCGCACGAGGTCGATGTCCTGACACGTACCGGGATTATTTGAGTTAAGGTTTTCAAGCATGCACGCCCGGCAACAGCGCACAGCGGCCGGGCGACGCACCACGACACAGCAAAAGTTGTACCAGTCATTTGTACTGAACCTTCGCGCAAGGCTCATACTCGAACGCTTCAGACGCCACTTACGGAGATCCACCCATGGCCAGCATCAAGGCAAAGACTGCTCAAGAAATCCTCATGAACGACTTCCAGACTTTGGTCGCCGACACCGAACGGTTGCTCGAGCACACCGCCACCCTGGCCGGCGATCAGGCAGATGAACTGCGCGAGCAGATCCACGACAGCCTGCTGCGCGCGCGCGAGACCCTGAAGCTGACCGAAGAGACCGTTCGCGAACGCGGTCAGGCGGCCGTGACCGCCACTGAAGATTATGTGTCGGCCAATCCTTGGCAATCGGTCGGCATCGCTGCCGGTGTCGGTTTCCTGATCGGCCTGCTGGCCACTCGGCGCTGATTATGTCGATCGGTGAATCCGGCCCGACTGCGGGCACCGCCTCCTCCACGCGGCGCCTGGGCGCCGCTGTTCTGGGTTTGCTGCACAGCCATGTCGAATTGTTCGGCATCGAATTGCAGGAGCAGAAATCCCGTACGGTCAGCCTGTTGCTGTTCGCAGGCCTGGCCTTGGTCTTTGCCCTGTTGTTGCTGGTGGGCTTATCGACTTTGGTGATGATCATCTTCTGGGACACCTATCGCCTTGCCGCGATCATTGGCCTTTGCGTGTTCTATACCTTGGCCTCGATCTTCTGCGGGCTGCGCCTCAAGGCAGCGATTTTCGATGAGTCCTCCCCCTTCCACGGCACGCTCGAAGAGCTGGCCAACGACCGGGAGCGCCTGTTGCCATGAGCCTGCCTCAACTTCCACACAACGGTTCGCGCCGGGAAATGCGCAAGGCATTGATCCGTCTGCGCATGGAAATGCACCGTCAGGAAATCCGCCACGAAACCGCGCAAGTGCTGCAACCGTTGCAGCGCATGCGCGGGATGTCGCAGAACCTGCAGGGCGGCTTCGGCATCAAGCACGCGCCGCTGTGGGGCGTGGCGGCGGTTACGCTGCTGGGCTTCATCACGGGCAAAGGCGCGAAAAGCGGCGGCGCCGGTGGTCTGACCCGGCTGATCCGCCTCGGCACCAGCCTGGGACCATTGATCAAACTGGTCATGCAGAACTCGGGTAAGCGTTGAGCTGACGCATCTGGCTACATTCTTGCAATACCGACGGGATGAACCTCTTATCCAGAGGTTCAATCCTGCCTGCCTACCCGGTCGACAGGGTTCAACCAGAACAAGAACGACTAAGGAGGCCCCGTGATCGACGGGCAACCGCTCGCCTGCTTTCAGCCTTTCATCGACACCGCCACCGGACGCATCGCAGGCGTTGAAGCATTGGGTCGCCTGCGTCAGGCTGATGGTCAACTGAACTCTGTCGGGCCGCTTTTCGCCGACCCGCGCACGCCGGCCGTCGCCCTGCGCCGCCTCGACCGGCAAATCCGTGACAACGCCTTGAGCCGTCTGCATGAAGCGCCGGCCGACTGGTTTCTCAGTCTTAACATGTCGCCACGCTGGATCAGTCGTCTGCGTCCCGATCAAGCCCTGCCGAGCCTCAAGCAACTGGCCCGGCATGATGTCGATCCACAACGCATCGTTTTCGAAATCACCGAACTGGGCGGCAATGATCAGCGCCTGGCCGAAGTGGTCGCGCGTTATCGTCAGGCGGGAGCGAGAATCGCGATTGATGATTTTGGCGCCGGCTATTCGCAGCTTGATCGCGTGCTGGCGCTGCAGCCGGATATCCTCAAACTCGATATGCGCCTGTTCCAGGCTGCCGCGTTGGGCGGGCCCAGCAGTGACGTGGTCAAAGCGCTTGCGCAGATGGCCGAGAAGACCGGCTGCTGGATCATTGCCGAAGGTGTCGAGACCGAAGCACAACTGAATTTTGCGTTGGAGTGCGGTTCACGTTATGTGCAGGGTTTTCTGTTCGCACGCGCCCAGCAAGATTTCTTCGCCGCCGATGCTTTCGTCCAACGCTTCGCTGAGCTGCGCCAACGTTATGTCCGGCAAAAACTCACCGAACGCGGGCGACTGATGCAGATGCGCCAGCAACTCGGCGAGCTGATGGCGATTCTGCAAGCCTGGGCTCAGGCCCGCGCCCCCTTGAGTGCATTGCCGCAACTGGATGCGTTTCCATGGTTGCTGCGTTTTTATCAATGCGACCGGCACGGCACGCAACTGACGCCGAACCTGGAATGGCGGCAGAACGGCTGGGTCGCCGACAACCGTTATCTGGGGCACAACTGGTCGTGGCGCCCGTACTTCTATCATCTGCTCGCCGAAGGCTGGGAAGAACGCCGCCTTACGCTGTCGAACACCTACCGCGATGCCACCAGCAATCAGTATTGCCTCACGGCCGGACAGTTTTTCGATAATGGCGAACGGTTACTGCTGATCGATATTGATGCGGCCGGCCTGTAGTTCCGCTTGCAGGTGCAGGGCTGAACCGGGAAGCTAGGGCATCAGTCACCAGACGGAGAGAATCAGCCTTGGATTGGCAGACCCTGCTCAACCGCGAACGCCTCGGAAAGCCACTGCACAGCCCGCAAGAACTTGGCCGCAGCCCTTTTCACAAAGACCATGACCGCATCATTTTTTCCGGTGCGTTTCGGCGCCTGGGACGCAAGACCCAAGTGCACCCGGTCACCAGCAACGATCACATCCACACGCGCCTGACCCACTCGCTGGAAGTCAGTTGCGTCGGCCGTTCGCTGGGCATGCGCGTCGGTGAAACCCTGCGCAGTGCCCTGCCCGAATGGTGCGATCCGGCCGATCTGGGCATGGTCGTGCAATCCGCTTGCCTGGCCCACGACATCGGCAATCCGCCATTCGGCCATTCCGGCGAAGATGCGATCCGCCATTGGTTTCAACAAGCTGCCGGGCGCGGCTGGCTGGACGGCATGAGCGACGCCGAGCGCGGTGACTTCCTCAATTTCGAAGGCAACGCCCAGGGATTCCGCGTACTCACGCAACTGGAGTATCACCAGTTCGACGGCGGTACGCGACTGACCTACGCCACCCTCGGCACTTACCTCAAGTACCCGTGGACCGCGCGCCACGCCGACTCGCTCGGCTACAAGAAACACAAGTTCGGCTGCTATCAGAGCGAACTGCCGCTGCTTGAGCAGATCGCCCACAAACTCGGTTTGCCGCAAATCGAAGACCAGCGCTGGGCGCGCCATCCGCTGGTGTACCTGATGGAGGCGGCTGACGACATCTGCTATGCACTGATCGACCTCGAAGACGGCCTCGAAATGGAGTTGCTGGACTACGCCGAAGTCGAATCGCTGTTGCTCGGCCTGGTGGGCGACGATCTGCCGGAAACCTACCGCCAACTCGGCCCTCAGGATTCACGGCGGCGCAAACTGGCGATTCTGCGCGGCAAGGCCATCGAGCACCTGACCAACGCGGCGGCGCGCGCCTTTGTCGAACAGCAGGATGCCTTGCTCGCCGGCACGCTGCACGGCGATCTGGTGGAGCACATGCACGGCCCGGCCAAGCGTTGTGTATTGAACGCCAAGGACATCGCCCGCAAGAAGATCTTTCAGGACAAGCGCAAAACCCTGCACGAAATCGGCGCTTATACGACGCTGGAAATTCTGCTCAATTCGTTCTGTGGTGCCGCGCTGGAACAACACAATGGGCGTACGCCGTCGTTCAAAAGCCGGCGCATCCTCGATTTGCTGGGCAATAACGCCCCTGATCCACAGGGTTCGTTACACGCCTCGTTTCTGCGCATGATCGACTTTATCGCCGGCATGACCGACAGCTATGCCAGCGACATGGCGCTGGAAATGACCGGACGTTCCAGTCATTGACCTCTGGCACCCAACCGGCCTTGTGGCCGGTTGGGTGAACAAATAAAAACACCTGTAGCAATAACATTAAACACACTTCACAGGCTCATCGAAGTCAAACTCTCGCAACAACGCCAACACTCAAAAACAATTAAAAAAACCTGCACTTCCTTACATCAGACCTAATCCCCCGTAGTCCTCTTCCTCATTAATTGTAGGAATAATCCGATAACGCACCTTGAGCCACACCCACTCATACGAGCGCTCATACATCTGAGCTAAGGTGCGCGCTTTATTCGTGCTTGTATGGGATTTGATTATGAACTCCGTTTTTATTGTCGACGATCACCCGGTCATCCGTCTTGCTGTTCGAATGCTGCTGGAACATGAAGGCTACAAGGTCGTTGGCGAAACCGATAATGGGGTCGATGCCATGCAAATGGTGCGCGAATGCCTGCCCGACCTGATCATTCTCGACATCAGCATTCCCAAGCTCGATGGCCTCGAAGTCCTCGCCCGGTTCAACGCCATGGGTTCTTCGTTGAAAACCCTGGTTCTCACTGCGCAATGCCCAACCCTGTTCGGCATTCGTTGCATGCAGTCCGGTGCATCGGGGTATGTCTGTAAACAAGAGGACTTGAGTGAACTGGTCAGTGCAATCAAGGCAGTACTTTCCGGTTACAACTATTTCCCCAGCCAGGCTTTGAATCCGGTTCGTCCTGATGACATCCGCTACGCCGAACTCGAACTGTTCAAATCCGTCAATGACCGTGAACTTATGGTATTGCAGTTATTTGCCCAGGGGCGTACCAACAAGGAAATCGCCAAGGGCATGTTTCTGAGTAACAAGACCGTCAGCACCTACAAGAAACGCTTGATGCAAAAACTCAAAGCCAAATCCCTTGTAGAACTTATCGAGATGGCCAAACGTAACGCACTCGTGTGAGAGCCAGCATGCCCAGTCGTTTAACGCGCTATTTGATTGCCTTGAGTGCCGGTCTGTTGTTGAGCACCAGCGCCTTCGCCGTATTTACCACGTCGCCGCACTATGCGTTGCTCAGTCGCTCGGCAAGCGAACCCGTATCGGTGCCGCTGGAACCGTCGCAACACCAATGGCTGCAAACTCGTCGCGAACTGATACTGGGCACCTCCGCCCCCGACTACCCGCCCTTTGACATGACCGTCAGCGGCCGTGATTACGAGGGGCTGACCGCCGACTACGCGGGATTGCTGAGCAACGCCACCGGGCTGCCGATCCGCATTCAGCGCTTCCCCTCGCGGGACGCGGCGATTCGTGCGCTGGTCGACGGGCAAGTGGACATGCTCGGTACCGCCAATGGCTTCGAGGCCGGTAACGCCAACCTCGCACTGTCCGAACCCTATGCCATCGATCAACCTGTGCTCGTCACCCGCGAAGGCGAAACCCGCTCACTGAGCGAAGGCCTGGCAGGTCTGCGCCTGAGCATGGTCTATCACTACCTGCCGCTGGCCGAGGTCAAGGCGCTGTATCCCAAGGCGCTGATCACCTGCTACCCGTCCTACCAGAATGCGCTCAACGCCGTCGCGTTCGATCAGGCCGATGTGTTTCTCGGCGACACCCTCTCAACGCATTACATGATCAACAAGGGTTACCTGAACAACGTGCGCATGGCCAACTTCGGCAAGCAGGAAGCCCAAGGCTTCAGTTTCGCCGTACGCCGCAATAATCCGCAGTTGCTGGGCGTCATCAATTCCGTGCTCAAGGCGGTTCCGCGCAACGAACGCGAAAATATTGCCAAACGCTGGAGCGCCGGCAGCGACCTTTTGCTCACTGACCAGAAGTTGCAACTGAGTCAGCGCGAAGAGACCTGGATCAAACGCCATCCGGTGGTCAGCGTAGTGGTCAACGAGGCCTACGCGCCGCTGACATTCTTCGACAGCGACGGCAATTTTCGCGGCATCAGCGCCGACCTGCTCGAACTGATCCGCCTGCGCACCGGCCTGCGTTTCGAGATCCGCCGTAGCCGCAACGATGCCGAGATGGTCAAACAGATCGACAACCATCAGGCCGACCTGATCGCCGCGCTGCTGCCAACCGCCGAGCGCGAAGAAACCCTGAATTTCAGTCGCCCCTACCTGGAAAACTCCTACGTTTTGCTGACCCGCAAAAGCGCCGACAGCCCCACCAATCTGGGTCAGCTCAAAGGCAAGCAACTGGCGATCGCGCAAGGCAATCCGATGGTCGAATACTTTCGCCGGGACTTTCCGCGCATTCACCTGATCGAAACGGCAGACACCTTCAGCGCGGTCTCGCTATTGGCCGAGGGTCATGTCGACGGCGCGGTGAACTCGCTGGTGATCGCCAATTACTTCATCTCATCGCGCATTTTCGAACGCGCACTGCAAATCACCACCACCATCGGTACCGGTCAGGCAGCCTTTTCGCTGGCCACCGCGCGCGACAATACCGAGCTGGGCTCGATCATCAACAAAGCCTTGCTGAGCATCGCGCCTGAAGAACTCGGGGTGATCAACGGGCGTTGGCGCGGGTATGCAACCACCTCGCAGAACACCTGGCGCAACTATCAGCGCCTGTTCTACCAAGTGATCATCGGCGCCTGCCTGCTCTTGCTGCTGTTGCTGGCCTGGAATGCCTACATGCGTCGGCAGATCAAACAGCGTCAGGCAGCTGAACGCGCGCTCAACGATCAATACGAATTCATGCGCTCACTGGTCAACGGCACACCGCATCCGATCTACGTTCGCGATCGCCAGGGCCTGCTGCAGAGCTGCAATGACAGCTACCTTGAAGCCTTCAATGCCAGACGCGAAGACGTCATCGGCAAAAGCGTGATGAATGGCTCTCTGAGCAACGCCTTCGAAGCGCAGGCGTTTCAGGCGGATTACCAGCGCGTGGTGGCCGAGGGCATTCCGCTGGTGCTCGACCGACCGCTGCACATCGGTAACCGGCGCCTGACGATCTATCACTGGATCCTGCCGTATCGCGACTCCAGCGGTGACGTACAAGGCATCATCGGCGGCTGGATCGACATCAGCGAACGCCGCCAATTGTTTGAAGAGCTGCGCACGGCCAAGGAACATGCGGATGATGCCAACCGTGCCAAGAGCACTTTTCTGGCGACGATGAGCCATGAGATCCGCACACCGATGAATGCCGTGATCGGCATGCTCGAGCTGACGCTCAAGCGCATGGATCAACAGCACCCGGACCGTTCTTCGATCGACACCGCCTACCACTCGGCCAAAGACCTGCTGGGCCTGATCGGCGACATTCTGGACATCGCGCGAATCGAGTCAGGACGCCTGAGCCTGTGCCCGGAGCGGGTCAATCTGGTGGAGACGGTGGCGTCTGTCACGCGAATCTTCGACGGCCTCGCCCGGCAGAAAAGCCTCTCACTGCACCTGGCTGTCAATCCGCCGGAGCTGGCAGTGGACGTACATCTGGACCCGTTGCGTTTCAAGCAAGTGCTGTCGAATCTGATCAGCAACGCGATCAAGTTTACCGAGCTGGGGCAGATCAGAATCACCCTGGACCTGATGACCACTGACGACCCGGCACGCTCGCTCATGCAACTGAGCGTTCAGGACAGTGGTGTCGGCATCAGCGCCGAAGACCAACAGCGCCTGTTCGAACCCTTTGCCCAGGCGGAGAACAGCGGGCCACAAAGCCGCAGCGGCGCCGGCCTGGGCCTGGTGATCAGTCGCAACCTGTGCGAGATGATGGGTGGCAAGCTGCAACTGAGCAGCCATCCCGGCATCGGCACTCAAGTGTCTGTTTCGTTGCCACTGGAAACCTTGCCGGCCGAAGTCAGCACGCGAAAGACCGAGCCTGCCATCAAGACTTCGCTGACGCCCCTGAATGTCCTGGTGGTCGACGATCACCCGGCCAATCGCCTGTTGATGTGCCAGC
Source organism: Pseudomonas sp. GM80 (assembly GCF_000282515.1). Lineage (GTDB taxonomy): Bacteria > Pseudomonadota > Gammaproteobacteria > Pseudomonadales > Pseudomonadaceae > Aquipseudomonas. Next base: position 116,923 of record NZ_AKJD01000054.1, on the reverse strand, counting down.
AACTGGAGTTCCTCGGCCACCGCTTCAGTGTCGCCGAGAATGGCAGCAGCGGACTCGACCTGTGGAGGGATGGCCAATTTGATCTGGTGATCGTCGACTGCAACATGCCGTTGATGAACGGCTATGAACTGACTCGCGCAATTCGCCAGCATGAGCTGCAGAACCGCCGCACGCCCTGCGTGGTGCTGGGCTTCACGGCCAACGCGCAACCCGAAGAAATACAACGCTGCAAACAAGCAGGCATGGACGATTGCCTGTTCAAACCCTTGAGCCTGAGCCAATTGAGTCAATGGGTCGACAACGTCACGCCCGCGCCGGCGCCAGCCGTGTTCAATCTGCAAAGCCTGCATATGCTGACCGGCGGCAACCCCGAGCAAAACCGACGACTGCTGGCCGAACTGTTGAAAAGCAGCCGCCTGGATCGGGAGGAGTTGCTCGCGCTGTCGCCACACAATGATTGCCAGGCGTTGGCCTTGGTCGCGCACAAGATCAAGGGCGCTGCGCGCATCGCTCAAGCCTCGCGCGTGATCGAAAGTTGCGAAGCCCTTGAGCAAGCCTGTACGCAAGCGTTGGCCAAAGACGAGATCGCCCGACGGTGTGCGGCCAGCAACCGAGTGATGCTCGAACTGGAGCACGCCTTGCAGCAACAATTGGCATTGACCGACCAAGGCAGAATGACTTTGCCTTAACTATGCTTGGGCGCTGAGCAGTGAGTAAACATCATGGAGACGTCGAAATGCCCAGCCCACTGCGCCCGGAACGACACCCGGAACAACGCCGTTTCCCTCTGCATGTGCACATCAGCGTCATGTTCACCTTTCTGTTGTTGCTCACTGGGGTGATCCTCGGCCTGTTCAATTACCGGCAGACCACGCAGATCATCCTGTCGAGCAGCGAAAAGCTGTTCAACCGTATCGAACAGGATGTGCGGGTCGACCTGCACGCCACCTATCAACCGATCCGCCACCTGTTGAGCCTGCTGGCGGACAATCCGGCCACTCAGGCGCTGCACCTTGAGCAGCGCCTGCCGTTGCTCAAGCCGTTCAGCCAGTCGCTCACCGACAACCCCGACCTGGCCTCGCTGTACCTGGGTTATGCCAATGGCGATTTCTTCATGGTGCGCCCACTGCGCTCCGCCGCGTTGAAGACCCTGCTCAAGGCACCGGATGCAGCGGCTTATCAGGTCTGGAGCATCGAGCATGGCGCCGACGGCGAGGCGCACTCGCAATCGCTGTTCTTCGATCAGTCTCTGACCGCCCTCAGCCGTCTCGACAACCCCGACGACACCTACGACCCACGCGGTCGCGCCTGGTTTACAAGTGCGCGCCAGCAAGCCGAGCAGATCACCACCGAACCCTACGTGTTTTTCTCGACTCACAACGTTGGCACCACCCTCGCCCGGCGCAGCGGCGCAAACGCCGTAATCGCCGCCGACCTGACACTTGAAGCACTGTCCGCCACCCTGAACAAACACGTGGTGACGCCGGCCACCGAAATCGCCCTGTTCGATGCTGATGGCAATGCCGTTGCCTACCCCGACAGCAGCCGATTGATTGTCGATGACCGCACCGCGCGGCTGGCCAAAGTGACTGACCTGAGCCCGAGCCTGCACGCGCTGCTGTCCGGCGCCCAGCAGGGCCGTCGCCTGCAGGCCGACGGTCGGCAATGGATCGTCGCCCGCAGCAGCATGCAGGAAGGCGGACCGAAGGGCTTGCAACTGGCGCTGTTGGTGCCGGAAGACGAATTGCTGGTCGATGCTTACCGCATGCGCTGGCAAGGTGCGCTGATAACGCTGGCGACCTTGTTGCTGTGCCTGCCTCTGGGCTGGCTGATTTCACGGCTGCTGGTCAAACCCCTGCGCGCGCTGGTGAAAGAGGCCGACGCGATCCGCAGTTTCGATTTCAACTTTCCACTGGCGCGGCGTTCGCCAGTGCTTGAAGTCGATCAGTTGAGTGTGTCGATGGCGCGAATGAAAGACACCCTGGCCAGTTTCTTCCGCATTACCGACAGCCTGTGCGCCGAGACCCGCTTCGCGCCGTTGCTGCAACGGGTGCTGTTCGAAACCGTGCAGATCGCCCAGGCCCAGGCTGGGCTGATCTATTTGCGCGAAAGTGACGGCAATCGCATGGAGCCTTACGGGCTGGTGATTGACGGTACCGAGCAAACGCTTGAGCCCTTCGATATTGCGGGCCGAGACCTGCAAGCGCCTGAGGGCCCGGCGTGGTTTCAACAACTGGCCAGCGCCGACAATGTCGTGAGTAACCTGGGGTTCGAGCAGGCTGATGATCTGCAGAAAGTCCTGCTGGCGATGTCGTCGCCGCGCGTGCACCTGATCGGTATCCGTCTGCGTAATCGACACAATGAAACCATCGGCCTGTTGGTCCTGCTGGTGAACGACAGCGGCAACGCGGCCGATCTGGAAAAACTGCTGCCTGACCGTATCGCCTTTTTGCAAGCGGTGTCCGGCGCCGCGGCCGTCAGTATTGAAAGTCAGCGCTTGCAGGCCAAACAGAAACAGTTACTGGATGCGTTCATTCAATTGCTCGCCGGCGCCATCGACGCCAAAAGCCCCTACACCGGCGGACATTGCCAGCGAGTGCCGGAACTGACGCTGATGCTTGCCCAAGCCGCTGCTGCCAGCCAGGCGCCTGCGTTCAAGGCTTACCAGCCCAGTGAGGATGAGTGGGAGGCGCTGCATATCGCCGCGTGGCTGCACGATTGCGGCAAGGTCACGACGCCGGAGTACGTGGTCGACAAAGCCACCAAACTGGAAACCATCAACGACCGCATACACGAGATCCGCACGCGTTTCGAAGTCCTCAAGCGCGATGCCTGGATCAGCTATTGGCAAGCGCTGGCCAACGGCGGTGACGAGGCGCAACTGAGCGAACGGCGCGACGCCACGCTGACGGCATTGGACGAAGACTTCGCATTTGTTGCGCGCTGCAATCTGGGCAGCGAGGCGATGGCCGAAGCCGATCTACTGCGACTCAATAAGCTGGCCCAACGCACCTGGATGCGTACCCTGGACGACCGTCTGGGTGTGTCATGGGAGGAAAACCGTCGTCAGGCACGCACGCCGGCACCGACGTTGCCGGTCCGCGAAAACCTCCTGACGGACAAGCCCGAGCACCTGCTCGAACGCGATCCCGGCGAGGTGATTCCCGAAGACAATCCATGGGGCTTCAAACTGGATGTGCCGCGCTACAAATACAATCGCGGCGAGCTGTATAACCTGAGCATCAGTCGCGGCACGCTGACGCGCGAAGAACGCTACATCATCAATCACCACATGGTGCAGACGATCCTGATGCTCAGCCATTTGCCCTTCCCCGGGCACCTGGACAGCGTCGCCGAAATCGCCGGCGGTCATCACGAAAAAATGGACGGCAGCGGTTATCCAAAACGCTTGAAGCGCGAAGAGATGAGCCTGCCGGCGCGGATGATGGCGATTGCCGATATTTTCGAAGCGTTGACGGCGGCGGACCGGCCGTACAAGAAGGCCAAATCCTTGAGCGAAGCGTTGAACATCATGGCGACGATGAGCCATGAGGCGCACATCGATGCCGAGCTGTTCGGGCTGTTCATCAACGAAGGCGTGTACCTGCAATACGCCACGCGCTTTCTCGATCCACAGCAGATCGATGCGGTGGAGCCGGCCAGCCTGCTACGCAAGGCTGGCCTTTCAGGGTGATCAGCAGTCGGTCAGGCGCAGGAAGATCGCCGCCAGTTGCTCGATACCGGCTTGGTCGTCGGCGCCGAAACGCGCCAGCTTCGGGCTGTCGAGGTCGAGCACACCGATCAGGCGACCGCCCTTGACCAGTGGCACCACCAGCTCGCTGTTCGACGCGCTGTCGCAGGCGATATGGCCGGCAAACGCGTGAACGTCTTCAACCCGTTGCGTTTGCAGGGTTGCAGCAGCAGCGCCACACACCCCACGACCGAACGGAATGCGCACACAGGCGATCTGCCCCTGAAACGGCCCGAGCACCAGTTCTTCGTTGCGGTTGAGGTAGAAACCCGCCCAGTTCAGGTCATCGAGCTGGTTGAACAGGAACGCCGAAAACTGCGCGGCGTTGGCGATGAAATCGCGTTCGTCCGCCAGCAGCGATTCCAGTTGTGCGGCCAACATGCCATAGCCTTCGAGGCCTTGGCCGCTTTGTTGCAAATCAATCATGCCTTGTGCTCCAACAATTTCAGTCCCACCCAGTAACGGGCGAATTGGTACGCGCAACGTCCATTGCGATTGCCGCGGCCGGTGGCCCAACGCACGGCGAGGATGTCCAGCTCTTCGTCGCGCTGCCAGCTCAGGTTGGCTTTGGCAGCCAACTGGCCGATCCAGTGTTCAACAACGTCGAGGAAGTGTTCTTGAGTAAACGGGTAGAACGACAACCACAGGCCAAAGCGATCCGACAGTGCGATTTTGTCTTCCACCGCTTCGCTTGGGTGCAATTCGCCGTCGACGCGTTTCCAGTTTTCGTTGTCGCTTTCCTTCTCCGGCACCAGGTGGCGGCGGTTCGAGGTGGCGTACAACAAGACGTTGTCCGGTGCCTGTTCCAGCGAGCCATCAAGCACGCTTTTCAATACGCGGTAATCGCCTTCGCCGGATTCAAACGACAGGTCATCGCAGAACAACACAAAGCGCTGCGGCAATTTGCCGATCTGCTCGACCACACGCGGCAAGTCTGCCAGGTGATCGCGCTCGATCTCGATCAGGCGCAGGCCCGCCGCAGCGTGCTCGGCCAGCAGTGCGCGCACCAGCGAGGACTTCCCGGTGCCGCGCGAGCCCCACAGCAAGGCGTGGTTGGCCGGCATGCCGTCAAGGAATTGCTGGGTATTGCGGCCCAGTTGTTCGAGCTGACGGTCGACGCCGATCAGGTCGGACAGGCGCATGTCGAGGCTGACTTCCAGCGGCAGCAGATAACCGCTGCGGCCGTCACGCTGCCAGCGTGCGGCCAGGCAAGTGCCCCAGTCGATCACCGGACGGGGTGCCGGCAACAACGGTTCGATCCGCGCCAGGACCGACTCGGCACGTTCAAGAAAAGCATTCAATCGGGAATCCACGTCTTCTCCTCGGGCACGTTCACAGTGATGATGGCGATCCAGCGACGTCACACAGACTTCAATCCACCGCCTCAGGCCTTGTTACAAGGCGATTCGGGAACCTCGGTAGCCCTACATGATCGACTATGCTTGAGCAGCGAAAGGAAACGGAAGTGGTTCAACACCCCATGGATATCAAATTCACCCACCGGCTGTCATACAAGCAAGCCAAGCTCACTGTGCTGGTCGGGTTCATTCTGGGCACGCTGCTCAGCCTGCTGCAAATCGGCATCGATTATGCCAGCGAAGACGCCTCCATCAACCGTGAAATCCTGTCTTTGCTGGAAATCAGTCACAATCCGGCGTCACGCATCGCCTACAACATCGACGCTGAACTGGCGCAGGAGCTCACGCTCGGCCTGCTGCGCTCACCGGCGATCATCTCCGCGCAACTGACCGACAACAACAATACCGTGCTGGCCAGCGTCAAACGCCCGGAATTGCAAAGCGGCTATCGGGTGATCAGCGATTTTCTGTTCGGCGCCAAGCGCCAGTTCGAGGACCGCCTCTATCTCGATCACTTGCCTGCCGAATCACTGGGTGTCTTGAGCCTGGAAGTCGACACGTATGCTTTCGGCAGTCGCTTTTTGCGCCGTGCGGAAATCACCCTGCTCAACGGTTTCGCCCGCAGCCTGATCCTCACCGGCATTCTGCTCGCGCTGTTCTATGTGATGCTGACCAAGCCGCTGGTGCGGGTGATCCGCGAGCTCAGCGGGCGCGACCCGCGCAGCGCCGAGCCGACCACGCTGGAATGCCCGGGCGGGCACGCCAACGACGAGATCGGCGTGCTGGTCAAGGTCGCCAATCAACAGTTCGAAAACATTGCCACGGAAATCCAGCAACGGCGCAACGCCGAAAACCGCCTGACCGACTATCTCGGCCAGCTGGAAAACATCGTGTCCTCGCGGACCGCCGAACTGAAAGCCATCAATGCCCGGCTCAGCCAGTCCAATCAGGAACTGGAAGTCGCGCGCAGCACCGCCCTCGACATGGCCGAAGCGCGTTCGGCGTTTCTGGCCAACATGAGCCATGAGATCCGCACGCCGCTCAACGGCCTGCTGGGAATGATCGCGCTGTCGCTGGATGGCCCGTTGAATGCCGAGCAGCAGCAACAACTGTCGATTGCCCATGACTCGGGCAAAGTGCTGGTGGAGTTGCTCAACGATATTCTCGATCTGTCGAAATTCGACGCCGGGCAACTGGAGCTTGAGCACATTCCATTCGATCTCGGCTCACTGGTCGAAGACACCGCCAATCTGCTGTCACAAAACGCGGCGCCGAGTGTCGAACTGACCTGCCTGGTCGATCCGCAATTCCCTGCGCTGGTGCTGGGCGATCCGACCCGGGTGCGGCAGATCGTCAGCAACCTGCTGTCCAACGCGTTGAAATTCACCCGTTTCGGGCGAGTCGACGTGCGTTTGTCAGCGATCAAGGACGGCGTGCGCATCGAAGTCTGCGACACCGGGATCGGCATCGCGCAGGACGCCCAGGTGAAAATCTTCCAGCCGTTCACTCAGGCCGGCGCCGGCATTACCCGTCAGTACGGTGGCACCGGGTTGGGTCTGGCGCTGACCTATAACCTCTGCGAAGCCATGCAGGGGCGGCTGACGATCAGTTCCGAAGCGGGTTTCGGCAGCCAGTTTTGCGCCGAACTGCCGCTGCCCTGCCACACGCGCGCCGTCGCGCCGGCACCGCTGCACGGCAAAGTCCTCGCGATCACCGCGGGCAGCAGTGGCCTGGCCGAGCTACTCAAAAGCTTGCTGCCGGCGTGGGGGCTGGAATATGAGCAGCGCACGATTGACGATTCGCTGCTCGGCCTGAGCCCGGACGTGCTGATCACCGACTGCCCGGAATGCCTGTTCGGCCTGCGCCCGACAATGAGCGCGCCGATTCTGCTGGTCACGGCCTACGGCAGCTTCCTGCCCAGCGAAGAAGCCGCAGCGCTCGCACCGTTGCAACAACAGGCGCGACCGCTGGCACGCAACGCGCTGTATCAGAACCTGCGCAGAACATTGCAACCGGACGTCACCACGATCAACGACGCGCGCCTTGAAACCTCGCCATCACTGCGACGCGGGCGGGTGCTGCTGGTCGAGGACAACCCGGTCAATCAACTGGTCGCCAAAGGCATGCTCGGCAAACTCGGCTGCGATGTCGTGGTTGCAGCCCACGGTGCCGAAGCGCTGGATCAACTGGAGTTTCACCAATTCGACCTGGTGCTGATGGACTGCAACATGCCAGTGATGGACGGCTACGAAGCGAGCCGGCAGATCCGCCAGAGCGGGCGCTGGCCGAATCTGCCGATTGTCGCGCTGACCGCCAACGCCATGTCCGAGGAGCGCGAGCGTTGCCGGGCCGCCGGTATGAGCGACTACCTGGCCAAACCGTTTCGCCGCGAAGAACTGGCGGCGCTGCTCGATCTGTGGATCCCGACTACGACAGCGCTTTGATTTGCCCCAACAGATGATCGAGGCCGTCGCGCAAATCGTTGAGCCGATCCAGATCGACGCCGCTGTCACACAGCAATCGGGCCTTGAGCGGCCCGACCTGCTCGCGCAGTGCAAGCCCCGCCGATGTCAGGCTCAGATGCACTTCTCGCTCGTCACGCAGCGAGCGTTGACGCTGCACCAGTTGCAACTGTTGCAGCCGCTTGAGCAGCGGCGTCAGCGTGCCGGAATCCAGCGCCAGCCGCTCGCCCAAGGCCTTGACCGTCGGTTGCTCGGGCGCGCTGTCCTGCCATTCCCACAACACCAGCATCGCCAGGTATTGCGGATAGGTCAGGCCGAGTTGATCGAGCATCGGCTTGTAGGCACGAATTACCGCGCGGGAGGCGGCGTACAACTTGAAGCACAACTGGCTGTCGAGCTTCATTGAATCGACCGACAGGCTGTTCATTTGAGCAGGGCTTCGATCTCGCGACTCAGGTCCTGCGGCTTGGTGGCCGGGGCGAAGCGCTTGACCAACTGGCCGTCCTTGCCGATCAGGAACTTGGTGAAGTTCCACTTGATGCCCTGGGAGCCGAGCACGCCCGGTGCGCGTTTTTTCAGTTGCACGAACAGCGGATGCGCGTCGGCACCGTTGACGTCGATTTTCTTGAACAGCGGGAAGCTGACGCCGAAATTCAGCTCGCAGAATTCACTGATCGCGCCCTCGTTACCTGGTTCCTGCTTACCGAACTGATTGCACGGAAAGCCCAGCACCACCAGGCCTTGATCCTTGTAGGTCTGCCACAGTTGTTCAAGACCTTTGTATTGCGGGGTGAAACCGCACTTGCTCGCGGTGTTGACGACCAGCACCGCTTTGCCGGCGAAGTCGGCCAGGGTCTTTTGCTCACCCTTGATGGTGGTGCACGGGATGTTCAGCAGGTTGTCGCTCATGGCGTGGTGCTCCGCGTAAAAATCGGGAAAAGCCAAACATAGCGAGCAATTAAATTGTGTGCAATTTAATTAATCAAATCCCCCCTGTAGGAGCTGCCGAAGGCTGCGATCTGTTGATCTTGTCTTTAAAAACAACATCAACAGATCGCAGCCTTCGGCAGTTCCTACAGGGGATACCGGTTATTCGCGTGGTTCGAGGTTCAGGCACACCGAATTGATGCAATAACGCAGGCCGGTCGGCGGTGGGCCGTCCGGGAAGACGTGGCCCAGGTGCGCATCGCAGCGGGCGCACTTCACTTCCGTGCGGATCATGCCGTGGGTGGTGTCACGGATTTCGGTCATGGCGCTCTCGCCGATCGGCGCGTAGAAGCTCGGCCAGCCACAACCGGAGTCGAACTTGGTCGTGGAATCGAACAACGGTTCATTGCAGCAGATACAGTGATAGACACCGTCGGTTTTGGTGGCGTTGTATTTGCCGGAGAACGGTCGCTCGGTCGCACTGAGGCGGCAAACCTCGTATTGCTGCGGGTCGAGCATGGCTTTCCATTCTTCCAGGGTTTTTTCCAACTTTTCCATCATCACACCTCAGCGGCTGAAAAAGCCCGATCTGTACCTTTTCCACGGATCGGGCGGCACGTATGATTGCGCCTCGTCACGTGCCAGTCTGGCAGCCAGACCGGGCGCATTCAAACGGATTCTGGGCGCTGCGGCTCAAGACCTCCGCCTGTGGCAAGACACAGGAATCCCAGTACGGTTGTCCATCCGCCGTCTGGATCGTTCATTTTCGGGATCACATCGCCATGCAGTTCAGCAAATCGAACAAGCTCGCCAACGTCTGCTACGACATTCGCGGCCCGGTGCTCAAGCACGCCAAACGACTGGAAGAGGAAGGCCAGCGCATCCTCAAGCTGAATATCGGCAACCCGGCGCCGTTTGGTTTCGAGGCGCCGGAGGAAATTCTTCAGGACGTGATCCGCAACCTGCCGACCGCGCAAGGCTACAGCGACTCCAAAGGTCTGTTCAGCGCGCGCAAGGCGGTGATGCAGTACTACCAGCAGAAAAATGTCGAAGGTGTCGGCATCGAAGACATTTACCTGGGCAACGGCGTGTCCGAGCTGATCGTGATGTCGCTGCAGGCGCTGCTCAACAACGGCGACGAAGTACTGGTGCCAGCCCCGGATTATCCGTTGTGGACCGCAGCGGTGAGCCTGGCCGGTGGTAACGCCGTGCATTACCTGTGCGACGAAGGCGCCGACTGGTTCCCCGACCTGGCCGACATCAAGGCCAAGATCACTCCGAACACCAAAGCCATGGTGATCATCAACCCGAACAACCCGACCGGTGCGGTGTATTCGAAGGAAGTGCTGCTGGGCATGCTGGAAATCGCCCGCGCGCACAACCTGGTGGTGTTCTCGGATGAAATCTACGACAAGATTCTCTACGACGATGCCGTGCACATCTGCACCGCGTCGCTGGCGCCGGATCTGCTGTGCCTGACCTTCAACGGCCTGTCGAAGTCCTACCGCGTGGCGGGTTTCCGCTCCGGCTGGATCGCCATCTCCGGGCCGAAACACAATGCCCAGAGCTACATCGAAGGCATCGACATGCTGGCCAACATGCGCCTGTGCGCCAACGTGCCGAGCCAGCATGCGATCCAGACTGCACTCGGCGGCTATCAGAGTATCAATGACCTGGTGCTGCCGCAGGGGCGCTTGCTGGAACAGCGCAACCGCACCTGGGAATTGCTCAACGACATTCCAGGCGTCAGCTGCGTCAAGCCGATGGGCGCGCTGTACGCGTTCCCACGGATCGACCCGAAGGTCTGCCCGATCCACAACGACGAAAAATTCGTCCTCGACCTGCTGCTCTCCGAGAAGCTGCTGGTGGTGCAAGGTACCGCGTTCAACTGGCCGTGGCCGGATCACTTTCGCGTAGTCACCCTGCCGCGCGTCGATGATCTGGAAATGGCCATCGGCCGCATCGGCAACTTCCTCAAGTCGTACCGCCAGTAATTGGCCAGCAGTGCGCAACGGCCCGAACGTTGCGCACTGTCTGATTCAGCAACACATCTACCTCCCCCGCCCTCACCCGCCTTCTACACTTGCGATTCATACCGCCCACAAACGTCTGACGTAATGGCGGCGGGTCGCGGCTATCTGTCGTCCCTGTCCGTGTCAGCCGTGGGAAATACACCGCGCAGCGCAGAATCTGCTGTAGGACACAGTTTGAAATAGTCACTCAGTTGAATAGCCCGGTGCAGCACCTTATATACCCCGCAGTACGCTACATCTTTAGTTTGAGGAGATTTCTACAACCATGATGCGCATCCTGCTGTTTTTGGCCACTAACCTGGCGGTCGTGCTGATAGCCAGCATCACCCTGAGCCTGTTCGGCTTCAACGGGTTCATGGCGGCCAACGGGATTGATCTCAATCTCAATCAGCTGCTGGTTTTCTGTGCGGTCTTTGGTTTCGCCGGTTCGTTGTTCTCGCTGTTCATCTCCAAGTGGATGGCGAAGATGAGCACCAGCACTCAGATCATCAGCCAGCCACGGACCCGGCATGAGCAATGGCTGTTGCAAACCGTTGAGCAACTGTCCCGCGAAGCCGGGATCAAGATGCCCGAAGTGGGTATTTTCCCGGCCTACGAGGCCAACGCCTTTGCGACCGGCTGGAACAAGAACGACGCGTTGGTCGCGGTCAGCCAGGGCCTGCTCGAGCGTTTCTCGCCCGATGAAGTGAAAGCCGTGCTGGCCCACGAAATCGGCCACGTCGCCAACGGTGACATGGTTACCCTGGCGCTGATCCAGGGTGTGGTGAACACCTTCGTGATGTTCTTCGCGCGAATCATCGGCAATTTTGTCGACAAGGTGATCTTCAAGAACGAAGAGGGTCAGGGCATTGCCTACTACGTGGCGACCATCTTCGCCGAACTGGTACTGGGCATACTGGCCAGTGCGATCGTCATGTGGTTCTCGCGCAAACGCGAATTCCGCGCTGACGAAGCCGGTGCCCGCCTGGCCGGCACCAGCGCAATGATCGGCGCACTGCAACGCCTGCGCGCTGAACAGGGTCTGCCGGTGCACATGCCCGACACCCTGAATGCGTTCGGCATCAACGGTGGCATCAAGCAGGGTTTCGCTCGCATGTTCATGAGCCACCCGCCGCTGGAAGCGCGTATCGATGCCCTGCGTCGCCGCGGTTGATCTGACGGCGGCAATATCACACAGCAGAAAAACAAAAATGCCCGTATCTCGCGATACGGGCATTTTTTTGTCTGAAGCTGCGGATCAACCAGCGATGGCGCGATCCACCGAGAGTTTGCCAGCGCCTTCGATCAGCACCGCAAGGCTGCCGCCGAGCAGGGCCAGGGCGAATTCGTAACCGTTGTTGGCCATGAACAGACCGTTACCGATGTGCACGGTGAAAATGGCCACCAGCGAAAGAAAGGTCAAACCCAATGCCGCCGGACGAACCAGCAGGCCGATGATCAGCGCCAGACCGGCAAAGAACTCGGTACCGCCGGCCAGCGTGGCCATAACGTAACCCGGGTGCAGACCGATGCTGTCCATGTATTGCGCGGTCCCCGCCAGACCGTAACCACCGAACAGGCCGAAGAGTTTCTGCGAGCCGTGGGCGGCGAAGATCACGCCGACGGCGATGCGCAGAATGGTCAGACCGTAGCCGGCACGGGTGAACAGAACCTTGTTGATCAGAGAGCTCATGGGGCATTCCTTGTTTTGCGAGAAGTGATGTGTGTTGGTTGGCCGCTATATTAATCAGTTATTTTCATGTTAAAAGCGCAAATATTCCGCCATAACAATCAGTTTATTTGATCATTTGCGTGAGACAACTTTCTGTCCCCGGGGCTCCAACGACTCTCGCTCCCGGTCGAACGCCAAATAGTATTTGTTCACGCTATTAACATAGCTGACGGCGCCCATTCCCACCTGCTCCATGGCGATGCGCTCGACCTGGAAAAACCATTGATTAGGGTTCAGCCCACGCCTGCGGGCTTCGGCGCGCATGCCCTGGACCCGCTCCGGCCCGATGTTGTACGCGGCCAGGGTGAAGGCCATGCGCTCGCGTTCATTGAGTTTGGGGCTGTTGAAGAACTTGCGCCGGATCATCGCCAGGTATTTGGCCCCGGCCTGCACATTCGCATCGAGATTCTGGATATTGTTGACGCCGACCCGCTGCGCCGCAGACGGAGTGATCTGCATCAGCCCGGTCGGGCCACTGCCGCTGCGCGCATTGGGTTGCAGCGCCGACTCCTTGAACGCCAGCGCCGCCAGGTTGAGCCAGTCCATGTTCTGTGCATCGGCATGTTTTTGCAGGGTCGGGCGCAGTTTTTCCAGACGCTGGCGGTCAGCCTTGGCCAAGGGATAGTGCACTTGATAGAGACGCCGATAGATGCGCAAAAACGCCGCATCTTCGTTGGAAGGCTTTTTGTAGCCAGTCAGGAAGCGGTCGATGCTTGCCCGCAGCATCGACGCATCGCGGCGCACGAACCAGTATTCCTCGCCCGGCTCGCTGATCATCACTTGTCGGTCAAAGCGCAATTTCGGCAGGATCTTGCCCCAGCGCTCGGCAATCGGTTGCTCGACGATGGTCAGGTGGAAAATACCGCCCTGCACCATCTCCAGGACATCCTCGACCGCCAGCGTCGGGTCGACCCATTCGATCTTGATCGGCGCCAGCTTGTGCAGCGCCAGTTTCTGGTTGATCTGACTGACCGCCTCCCCCGCCGCGCTGCCCGTTGGCAACGCAAGGGTCTTGCCGGCCAATTGTTCGACCTTGGTGTAACGGCGCTCGCCTTTGATGCCCACCAGCACCAACGGCACGTTGCTGGCGATCGGCTCACTGCTGGCCACGGCGAAACCCGCTTGCAGGTCGAGCAATTCGCCTGGCGCGACCAGGTCACCCTCGCCACGTTGCAGCGCGCCGAGCAGTTGATCCTTGGCTTTGGGAATGATCTTGAGGGTGATTTCCTGGCCATCGCGGGCGTGGCCATTGAGGTATTGCTCGAAGGCGCGCAGGCGATGGTATTCGACACCGATGGCCTGGCCCTGGACCTCGCCGGAGCTGTTGCGGCTCTGGTTGACCAGCACCCGCAGGACGCGGCTGCTGCGAATCTCCGAAAGATCACGGACCTTGGTGGCCGGTACTGCCTGCAGCGGCCCGGGCAGGCGCGCAACCGCCGTCATCGGCAGCAGCAACGATCCACACAACAGCAACAAAACCGAGGGACGAATCATCCACTCTCCGGAAAGAATACGGGGTGAGTCCACCGCTGAACGGCGTCAATCACCGACGAAAACAGAGCGCCTGAGCGCTGGCAAAGTGCGAGAGACTGGCACAGTGATGGCATCTTTGCCAAACCGGGCTGCGTCGCGGCATCAAAAGACAGCTATAACTCGTTGTAGTTCTTGGCTTTTCTTATGAATCTACAGCTCTGGTATGCTTTCCGGCCTTCGGCCCGAGGTAGCAACCATGCAACTCATCGATATCGGCGTCAACCTGACCAACCCAAGTTTCGCCGACAAACACCAGGCCGTGCTTGATCGCGCCTATGCCGCCGGGGTCTGCCAACTGGTGTTGACCGGCACCAGCGTCGAGGGCAGCGAACAGGCGCTGGAGCTGTGTCAGCAACTGGACGACTCTGCACAGCGACTGTTCGCCACTGCCGGTATTCATCCGCATTCGGCCAGTGACTGGAACGCGGACAGTGCCCGGCGTCTGCGCAGTTTGCTGAAGGAAACCAACGTGGTCGCGGTGGGCGAATGCGGGCTGGATTTCAACCGCGATTTCTCGCCGCGCGCGCAGCAGGAAAAGGTTCTTGAAGAACACCTGGCCATGGCCGTCGAACTGCAAATGCCGGTGTTCCTGCACGAGCGCGACGCCAGCCAGCGTCTGCTGGAGATACTCAAAGACTTCCGCGATCAATTGCCGGCCGCTGTGGTGCATTGCTTTACCGGCGAGCAAAAGGCGTTGTTCAGCTACCTCGATCTGGATCTGCACATCGGCATCACCGGCTGGATCTGCGATGAGCGCCGAGGCACGCATTTGCACCCGCTGGTCAAAGAGATCAAGCGTGGGCGATTGATGCTGGAAAGCGATGCGCCGTATTTGCTGCCGCGCACGTTGCGGCCGAAGCCGAAAAACGGTCGCAATGAGCCGGCGTATTTGACTGAAGTGCTGCGTGAGGTGGCCTTGCATCGGGGTGAATCCGAAGACGATCTGGCGGCGCACACCACTGCTTGCGCTCGCGCGTTTTACAACCTCCCCGTACTCCCCTGACACACCAGAAACTGAATGTCGGAGTGAGCCTGCTCGCGATGGCGACAGCTCATTCAACATCGCGGTGACTGATCCATCGCCATCGCGAGCAGGCTCACTCCTACAGTGGCAGGATGGGGGTCTTTTGATGTGCATCAAGTTCTTCATATCTGGATAGCGGCACAATGCTGGCACCTTGCCAATGCTGTTTCCGCTATCAGAGAAGACCTCCATGGGTGCCTGGCTTAGCAATATCTCGCTGAAATACAAATTCTGGGCGGTCAACGCGGTCGCCTTCGTCACGACCCTGCTGCTGGTGCTGTACGCCGTGCAGCTTGAGCAGCAGGCGCGCAGTCACGCCTCCAAAGCCTCGGCTCAAGCCCAGGCGCAAATACTCATGGCCTGGCCAGCCGGGCAAGCGTTGCCCAAGGCCGATCACGTGCTGACGTTCAAGCACGGTGAAGCGCCGCGCCTCAACGATCAGCCGCTGCTGGAGATCACCGACAGCCATGGCTGGAACGACATCAACCCAATGCCAGTGTTGGGCGAAAATCCGCTGATGGGCGCTGAAGTGTTCAGCCGCGCCGACGGCCAGCAAGTCGCGGTGATCGCCTATGGCCCAAGCCTGACGCAGGTCTTCGGCGAGCGATTTGCCAACTACGCGGTGGCGGTGTTCATTCTGATGCTGGCGATGCTCGGCGCTTCGCAGTTGCTGATCCGTTTTCTGCTCAGCCAGCTCAACACCTTGAAAGACGTGATGCTGCACGTTGAAAAGAGCGGCGACCTCTCCGCCCGCGTCCCCTTGGTCGGCAAAGATGAGGTCGGGCAGATGGCCAATGCGTTCAACGCGATGCAGGCCGGTTATCAACGCGTGGTCAGCACCGTCGCCAACACGGCGCGGCAACTGGATGTCGGCGCCGCGCGGCTGGCGTCGAGCATGAACGAGGTGCGCCACGGCATGCTCGGCCAGCAAAGTGAAACCGATCAGGCCGCCACAGCGATCAATGAAATGACCGCCACGGTTTACCACATCGCCCAACACGCGGGCGCCACTCGGGATTTGTCGCAGACCGCCGATGGCCTCGCCGGCAGCGGCCAGCAAGTGGTGGCGCGGGTGCAGCATTCGATTGCCGGGCTCTCCAGCGGCGTGCAGCAGACCGCCGAAATGATCCAGCGCCTTGCCGAAGACAGTCAGAAGATCAACGGTGTGGTCGGCGTGATTCACAGCATCGCCGAGCAGACCAACCTTCTGGCCCTCAACGCCGCCATCGAAGCCGCCCGCGCGGGTGAAATGGGCCGTGGTTTTGCCGTGGTCGCCGATGAAGTGCGCAACCTGGCGAAACGCGTGCAGGCCTCGACCGATGAAATCACCACCATGGTGTCGGCGTTGCAGGCCGGTACGCGTGATGCGGTGGATTTCATGCAGGAGAGTTCGTACAAGGCCGACGACTGCGTGCAGCAAGCGCAGGAGGCTGGCGCAGCACTGGCGGAAATCACTGGGGCGGTGGCGCAGATGCGCGAAAGCAACACGCAGATTGCCGTCGCGGCAGAGCAGCAGAGCCAGGTCGCCGAGGAAATGAATCGGGCGGTGGTGAGTATTCGTGATGTGACCGAGAACACCGTGCAGCAGACGGTCGATTCGGCGACCACCAGTAATGAACTGGCGACGTTGGCGGGGGAGTTGAGCAAGGCGATTGGGCAGCTGAAACTCTGACGGCCTCATCGCGGGCAAGCCCGCTCCCACAGGTTTCATGGGTGTTCACACAACCGGTGTTCACTGGAGATCACTGTGGGAGCGGGCTTGCCCGCGATGGCGGCATTTGAAACGACATCAAATCCTGCGATGACGCCTATCGCTTCAATAGCCAACCTTGATTCGCCGCCCTCCTTGCCCGGGCCTATTCTTCAGCCATGTGTTCAACAAGGATCGAGGAGTAGTCAACATGGGCAAACGTCACCCCAACCTTCCCGCGTGGCAATGGCGCGCGTACCCGGGCAATCATCAGCATCCGACCAACCTGGCGCTGCACCTGATTGCCGTGCCGCTGTTCATCGTGGCGTTTCTGCTGATCGTGTCCGGGGTGTTCAGCCTGAGCCTGGCCAGTGTCGCCATCGGCGTGATCGGTATCGTTGCGGCGCTGGGTCTGCAGCGCCACGGCCACAGCCTGGAGGCGCAAGCCTCCGAGCCGTTCAGTGATCGCAAAGATGCCGTATCACGCTTGTTGGTCGAACAGTTTCTGACCTTTCCACGGTTCTTGCTCAGCGGCGGCTGGTGGCGCGCCTGGCGTGAACGCCATCGCCGGCATTGATTCAGGCGAAGATCGTGACAGTCTGGCGGCTCATGGCGATCAACTCGCCTTGCGCACTCCACAGTTTCGCGGCGGCATGTCCGTAGCCGTCAGCGGCGTACTCGGTTTCAACGCGGTACTTGCACCAGTCCAGCGTGCTCAACTCACGTAACGGCTGAACGAATTCGATGGTCCAGGTCAGCGTGCTGCCCATGGCCGGTTTCTTCAGGTGCGGCAGCAACGACGGCGGCCACGCGTCCACCAACGCCAGAATGTGCGACTCGGTGACCGGTTCTTCCTTCACATCCCCACGCAATCGTACCCAACCGCCCATCTCCCGCGACGGATTACCGGTAAACGGCAGACCGCCGATGGTCCAGCGCATGCCCAGGTGACGCATGAATTCCGGTAGCACGCCTTTGATATAGGGCAGTTCCTGACAGTCGTCCCAATGCTTCATCTCAGGGGCCGGCTCTGCGGCAATCGCCACTTCCGAGGGCCGCGAGGCGCCAAAACTGCCTTGTACCAGCGTGACCACCTGGCCGTTCTGCATGGCGCGGCCCAGCACCTGGCTGACCGCTTTGCCTTCGCGCAACACGTCAACTTCAAAACTGACCGGGACTTCGGGCTCGACCGGGCCGACAAAAGTGATCGCCAGCGAACGCACCGGTCGATCCGCCGGCACTCTGGCGCGCATGGCTTCGTATTGCAGCGCGGCGACCAGGCCACCGAAACTGGCACGACCCTGCGCCCATTCGGCGGGAATCGTCACGTGCGGATCACGGCGGACGGCATCGAGCAGATCGCAAAAGCGCATGGCAACCTCAGAAAACGAGAAAGGAATGCAGGGATCTTAACCAGCCCGGCACAGCACCGCAGCGTCTATTCCGGTCAAATGCGCTGACAGATCAGACACCCTCCCTGTAGGAGCTGCCGAAGGCTGCGATCTTTTGATGTGGTTTTTCAAAGACAAAATCAAAAGATCGCAGCCTTCGGCAGCTCCTACAGGGGGTGGAGGTTGCTCAGGATTTGAAGCAGGCTGCGCTGAGTTTTTCGAGCACGCGGTCGGCTTTGATTTCGGCCTTGATCATGGTTGCCTGCCATGTCGCGACGCAAGGCTCAAGATCCGCTTCGTGTTCGGCTTTCGCCAGCCACTGCCAGCAGTCGTGCCAGTCGCCCAACGCACCTTGCGCGGCCTTCAAGCGTGGCAACGCCGCCGCAGGCAGACGATCAAGCTCTGGATAGGCTTCGATGCCGTAGCGCACGCGCTTGATCAACAGGCGCAGGCGATGACGGTCGTGGGCGGGATCGTGCAAGGCCGCGTCGAGTTTTTTCCATTGTTTGCCGAGGCGTTTTTCGATGCGTTTATCCAGGCCCTTGAGCAAACCCTGGCGCTGCGAGGCGCGCAAAAAGCGTGGAAAGGCGTCGAGAATCATCAACAGCGACGCCACCTCGGCACTGGCGGCCAGCGCCGGGTAGGCCTCAGCCATCTGCGCCATACGCCGTTGCGCGGCTTCGGGCTGAGCGTGCTCGAGCAGGTACGCGGCCAGCACTTCACGATCGCGCCACGGCGTGGTCAATTGACCCACCGCCGACGCCGCGTCCTCCAATTGCTCGACACCCGGCAAACCGCGCAATGGCCGCAACAGACTGCGCAGGCGCCGCACCGTGGTGCGCAGATCGTGCAGCGCCTCAGGATCAGTGCGCGCCGTCATCCGCGCCTGACAAGCCAGCAGTCGCACCTCCAGGCTCAGGACATGAGCCACCAAACGGTCAACCAACGCAGACATCACATGCTCCTGATTCAAATGCCCTGGGGGATGAGTCTGGCGGTTCGACCGCGCAGCATCCTTGCCTCAGGTCAGCAGCTTAGCGTCCGGCGCGGGATTCGCGAATGTAGAAGCGCGCCTTCTCGGCTTTACTGCTGCAACCTTCAAAACCCTCGAATTGCTGCTGGGTCTTGGCCGCCGTCAACAACGACAGCGCCTTGGAATAGCTGACGGTGCCGGCAAAGCCTTCAGCCTTGGCCAGGTCCAGTTCATGCCAGGCGGCGTCGAGCTGGCTGCCGCAGCTGTCGCGGTACGCGGTCTTGCCGGCGCAACCGGCCAATGCCAAAGCCATCAACGGCACACAGATCCAGGCTTTCATCACTTACACCTCAACGTTAGGTCATCAGTCGTGCAGGTAAGACGGTCAGGCCGGGAAAAAGTGCCTTGCCCGCATGTGAAACTGCGTTGGCGAAAGGATAGCGCTGAAGGGTCACGCCGTTGCGAAAAAACGACGTCACTGGCGCACTGAACGACCTCGGCGATTGAGCCTGCCCGTCGATGGGTGCATTGTGGAACCTTGTCGGGAGGAAGCTGGATGAAAAAGCGTGTCGCACTGGTGCTGGGCTCCGGTGGTGCCCGGGGCTATGCCCATATCGGGGTGATTGAAGAGATTGAAAAACGCGGTTACGACATCGCCTGCATTGCCGGTTGCTCGATGGGCGCAGTGGTCGGCGGGATCTATGCCGCCGGCAAGCTCGACGAATACCGAAACTGGATCGAGAGCCTCGATTACCTCGACGTGTTGCGCCTGGTGGATGTGAGCTTTCGCCTGGGTGCCATTCGTGGCGAAAAGGTCTTCGGGCAGATCCGCAAGATCGTCGGCGAGATCAACATCGAAGACCTGCGCATCCCCTACACCGCCGTCGCCGCCGACCTCACCAATCAGCAGGAAATCTGGTTTCAGGAAGGTTGTCTGCATCAGGCCATGCGCGCCTCGGCGGCAATCCCCAGCCTGTTCACCCCGGTGATGCAAGGCAACCGCATGCTGGTCGATGGCGGCATTCTCAACCCACTGCCGATTGTGCCGGTGGTGTCCAGCCACTGTGACCTGATCATCGCGGTCAACCTCAACTCGACCAACCAGCGCCATTACAAACTGCCGGTGATCCAGCGCCCCGCCGCGTTCCGTTCACGCTTTGACAGCCTGATCAGTTCGCTCGGTTCGAAGATGCCGTTTCGCCGTACACAGGCCGAGCAGTTGCTGAAGCTCGAACAGGAAGCGCTGCGCGCCGAGGCGGCGGATATCAACCCGTGGCTGGAGGGTGTCGAACCGGAAAACCAGCAACCGGCCGCCGCGCCCGAGCGTGAAGGCGCACCGAAATCCGCCACCGGCTCCTTCATTATCGATAACGTCGGACCGGCCTCGTTGCTGGACCTGATCAACCAGAGTTTCGAGGTCATGCAGACATCGCTGGCGCAGTACAAGATCGCCGGTTATCCGCCGGATATCCTGATCAACGTGCCGAAGCGGGTATGCCGGTTTTTCGAGTTCTACAAGGCGCCGGAGTTGATCGCGTTGGGGCGCGAGATTGCCAGCGATACGCTGGATCGGTATGAAAGTGAGCAGGGTTGATACTGCAACCCTGCGCCAGCGATTGGTGCAGGGCTTTGATGCTTGAATCTTAGCTGCCGGACTTGTAGTAGCTTTGAACCCGCATATTGCCGTCAAACTTCTTCTCAACACCATTCTGCATGTCGATAACCACGTAGCTGGTCCCCGACTCGTGGCCAAGCGCCGGCGATTCATCGGGCACCCTTGAAGCTTTTTCAGTCGTCCAGATGTAACCGCTGGTGACATTCCATTGACCTGCGAATTGCTTCTGCAGTTCGCGCGCGGCGCTCAGGGTGGGCAACCCACCATGGGTTTGCGCCTCGCGGGCGCAGTTGTTGTAGGTATCGGCATCAATCCGCTGGTATCCATCATTGTGCGTAGACATCAGGCTCTCCAGACACTTCGGGGCTAAGTTGAGCTTGAAAACTAACAGTAGCCACTTCGCCGCAGCACCTGACAGAAATGACAGTCCCGACAGACGGCGGCGCCTTGGCGTCGACCTTCACTCACACCTCCAACAACCGATACCCCACTCCCGCCTCGGTCACGATAAACCGTGGCCGCGTCGGATCATCCGCCAGTTTCTGCCGCAAATGCCCCACCACAATCCGCAGGTAATGGCTGTCCTCGGTGTGTGTCGGCCCCCAGATATCCTTGAGCAATTGCTGCTGAGTGATCACCCGTCCCGGATGCCGCGCCAGTTGCGCCAGCACCGCGTATTCCTTGCGGGTCAGCGCCACTTCAACGCCGTCGAGCAACACCCGCCGATAGGCCAGGTCCACAGTCAACGGGCCGAAATTCAACGCTGCCTGTTGCGCCTCGCCAGCAGGTGCCTGACGCAACAACGCGCGGACCCGTGCGAGAAACTCCTGGATGCCGAATGGTTTGGTCACATAGTCGTTGGCGCCGCCATCCAGTGCCTCGACTTTCTGCCCTTCGCTGGCGCGCACCGACAACACCAGTACTGGTGCCGTCGCCCATTCACGAAACTCGCGCAGCACTTGCTGGCCGTCCATGTCCGGCAGGCCAAGGTCGAGCACCAGCAGGTCGGGTTTGTTCAACGCTGCCTGCGCCAGGCCCTCGGCACCGGTGCCGGCCTCCAGCACTTTGTAGCCTTGCGAGGCGAGGCTGATGCGCAGGAATTTACGAATCTGCGGTTCGTCGTCGATGACCAGAATGGTCGCGGTCTGGCTCATGAATTCACATCGATACAAAAGATTGGCAAGAGAGTAGCGCAGTCGGCATCAGGCTTCATTGTCCATCCCCGGTTGCGCCTGCAGCGGCAGGTGTAAGGTGATACATGTACCGCGTCCTTCGATGCCGTCAGCAACAGTAATGCGCCCGCCATGCGCGCCGACCATGCCCTGACAAATCGCCAGGCCGAGGCCCGTGCCCTGGCCGCCACGATCACCGCGCGCGGCGGTGTAGAACGTGTCGAAAATCTTCGCCCGCTCGTCTTCGGGAATGCCCGGCCCTTCGTCGCTGACCGAGAAGAAAATCTCGCTGTCATCGGCCCCGGCGCGCAACGCCAGACGACCGTGAGGCGGTGAGAAACGTGCAGCGTTTTCCATCACATTGACCAGCGCCTGTTCGATCAGCGCCGCGTGCACAAACAGTAACGGCAACTCGGCCGGCACCTCGGTGCTGACCTGCAACGGCGCCAGCACCGCGCGCAGGCGGTTGAGCGAACTGCCGACAATGTCGGCCGGCGACACCCAGTCCCGCGCAAGCTTTAAAGCACCGTGGCCGAGGCGGGTCATGTCGAGCAGATTCTGGATATAGCGGTCGAGGCGTTCGGCTTCATCGCGAGTGCCTTCAAGCAGCTCGCGGCGATCTTCCAGCGGGATGGCTTCGCCGAGCGCCAACAGGCTGTCGATACTGCCGCGCATGGCCGTCAACGGTGTGCGCAGGTCGTGGGACACCGATGCCAGCAGCGCACTGCGCAATTGTTCGGTTTCGCCATGCAGGCGCGCCGCCTCCAGATCATCCGCCAGTTGCGCGCGGGCCAGTGCCTGCGCCAGCGGCTGACTGAGCGCAGTCAGCAAACGCCGACGCTGGCCGCTCAAGGTCTGGCCCTCTTTAGCGCAGACACCGAGCAGCGCCAGCGGCCCGTCCTCGACGGAAAGCGGCCACCACCACCAACGCCCAAACGGTAATGTGCCGGTGCCCATACCCGCCGGTTGATCGTGTTGCCAGGCCCAGTCAGCGGCGGCACGCTCAGACTCGGTGAACTGCAGCGGCCCGCCGGTTTCAACCTTCCAGCCGCCCTGTCCGTCACGATTGAGCAGGCACAGTTGCAAATCGCTCCAGCCGTTGAGGTGCTGCGCGGCGGCACTGACCACGGCTTGACGATCGGTCGCGGCGGTAAGTTTGCGCGACAGATCGAGCAGCTCGCTGGTTTCTTCCTGGGTGTCGCGCAACGCCTGCAATTGCCGACGCTGCCGCGCCGCGAGGTTGCCGGTGAGCGCCGCCATCAAGAGGAAAAACAGCAGTGTCAGTACGTCTTCTTCGCGCTGGATGCTGAAGGAAAAATTCGGTGGAATGAACAGAAAATCGTACGTCAGAAACGACAGCGCCGCACACGCCAGGGCCGGGCCCAGACTGCTGCGCACCGCCACCAGCAACACCGCGGCGAGGAACACCAGCGAGATGTTCGGCAGCGGCAACACACTCGACACCGCCCACGCCAAGGCACTGGCCAGCAGCGTGGCGACCAGCGCCAGCGCATAGTCGAACCACACCAGTGTCAGCGGGTTTCGCGGACGCGATTGCGGGTGTTCATGATCGTTGTCGAGGACGTTGATTTCCAGGCCATGGGCCTGACGCAACAGACGCGCGGCCAAGCCACCGCCGAACAGTCGACGGCGCAAACTTGGCCGCGACTGGCCGACCAGCACCAGACTCGCACGGCGTTCAGTCGCGTGCTGAATCAGGGTTTTCGCCACTTCACCGGCGCGCAATAACACCACTTCACCGCCGAGGCGTTCGGCCAACTGTTGCGCGCTTTGCAGGCGCAGGCGTGATTGCTCGTCGCGCACGCTGCCGTTGTCGACGTGCACCAGGCTCCACGGCAGATGCCGACGCTGGGCAACGCGACTGGCGTGACGCACCAGACGTTCGGCCTGCGCATCGCCATCGACGCCGACCAACAATCGACCGCGCACCGCCGGCGCTGCCTGACCAAGCTGGCGATAGCCTTGAGCGAGATCGTTATCGACTTGCGCAGCGGCGGTTTGCATCGCCAGTTCGCGCAATGCCGTGAGGTTGGTCTGGGTAAAAAATGCGTCGATGGCCGCGCGTGCCTGCTCCGGGACGTAGACCTTGCCTTCACGCAAACGCTCGAGCAATTCGCGCGGCGGCAGGTCGATCAGCAGCAGTTCGTAGGCTTCTTGCAGCACCCAGTCCGGCAGGGTTTCGCGCACCTGCACACCGGTGATGCCGCGCACCTGGTCGTTGAGACTTTCGAGGTGCTGGACGTTGACCGTGGTGAACACATCGATGCCGGCGGCGAGCAGTTCCTGAATGTCTTGCCAGCGCTTGGCGTGACGACTGCCGGGGGCGTTGCTGTGGGCCAGTTCATCGACAAGTACAAGCTTCGGTCGGGCCGCCAGAATGCCGTCCAGGTCCATTTCTTCGAGCATCACGCCACGGTATTCCGAGCGCACCAGCGGTTGCTGCGGCAGGCCGCCGAGCAGCGCTTCGGTTTCAGCGCGGCCGTGGGTTTCGACGACCCCGGCGAGGACTTTCACGCCCTGGCGCAGTTGCGTGTGGGCGGCCTGGAGCATGGCGTAGGTTTTACCGACACCGGGGGCGGCGCCGAGGAACACCTTGAGGCGGCCACGGCCGTCGCGGGGCAGGTCTGCTAACAGTGCGTCGGCGCGGCCGGAGTCGCTCATGCTTGATGCTCTCTCTTCCTGATGATCGTTCCCACGCTCTGCGTGGGAATGCAGCCCGGGACGCTCTGCGTCCCACCAAAGCGGACGCGGAGCGTCCATTGATGCATTCCCACGCAGAGCGTGGGAACGATCATCTTCTACAGGTTTTCCAGTGCCATGTTCAGCTCCAGCACATTGACCACCGGCGGCCCCACCAGCGGCTGTTCGATGTGCGCATCGAGCAGTTGCTGCAAGGTCGAGACCGGCAGATTACGCGCCGCCGCGACACGCGCCAGTTGATAGGCAATTGCCGCCGGTGGCAAGTGTGGATCGAGGCCGCTGCCCGAAGTCGTCAGCAGCGCCAGCGGCACCGGACCTTGCCCCGGAACCTGCAATTTATTGGCATCGTCGATCACCCGCGTGGCGAGTGCCGGATTGCTCGGCGCGAGGTTGCTCGCGCTGCTGGAAACAGTGGCAAACGCACCGGCGGAGGGACGCGGATGGAACCACGCATCGCCGACAAAATCCTGGGCGATCAGCGATGAGCCACGCACCTTGCCATCGGCATCGTGAACCAGACTGCCGTTGGCTTGAGCGGGGAACGCGACTTGCGCGACACCGGTCACCACCAGTGGATAGCCAACGCCGGTGACCAGGGTCATCAGCACCAGCAGGCTGAGGGCGGGACGTATCATTGTGGACATTTCAAAATCCTCGAATTCGTTGGGCAAAATTTTGTGGGGTGTCAGGGGCATCGTTTCCCCCTCACCCCAGCCCTCTCCCCAAGGCGACGAGGGGGAAAGGGAGCCGATCTTCGTGCTCTTGGAGACCTGAGTTCGACTCGATAGCTCAGGTCGGTGCAGCTCTCACAAACCACTCGGTCAGTCCCCCCTCCCTCCGGGAGAGGGTTAGGGTGAGGGGCTCTTCAAGAATCAAACCAAATGCAACGCCGTGAGCAACATGTCGATCGCCTTGATCCCCACAAACGGCACCAGAATCCCGCCCACCCCGTAGATCAAAAGATTGCGTCGCAACAACGCCGCCGCACTCGCCGCCTGCACGCGTACACCGCGCAAGGCCAGCGGAATCAGCACAACAATGATCAACGCGTTAAAGACGATGGCCGAGAGAATCGCGCTCTGCGGACTGCTCAGGTGCATGATGTTCAGCACCCCGAGTTGCGGGTAGATCGAGGCAAACAGCGCCGGCAGGATCGCGAAGTATTTGGCAACGTCATTGGCGATCGAAAACGTCGTCAAGGCACCGCGCGTCACCAGCAGTTCCTTGCCGATCTGCACCACGTCCAACAGCTTGGTCGGGTCGCTGTCGAGATCGACCATGTTCGCGGCTTCACGCGCCGCTTGTGTACCGTCGTTCATCGCCATACCGACGTCAGCCTGGGCCAGTGCCGGAGCATCGTTGGCGCCATCACCGCACATGGCGACCAGACGCCCGTCGTTTTGCTCATGACGAATGCGCGCGAGTTTTTTCTCTGGAGTCGCCTCAGCGAGAACGTCATCAACGCCTGCTTCGGCAGCAATTGCGGCAGCCGTCAGCGGGTTGTCGCCGGTGACCATCACGGTACGAATTCCCAGTTTGCGCAGTTCGGCAAAACGTTCGCGGATACCCGGTTTGACCACGTCCTTGAGGTGGATCGCGCCGAGCAGTTTGCCGTCAGCACAGACCAGCAACGGCGTGCCGCCGCTCTGGGCGATTTTGTCGATTTCCCGCGACAGCTCCGGAGCCAGATCCGAGCGTTTCTGGCCAAGGAAACTCAGCAGCGAATCCACCGCGCCTTTGCGATACACACGACCTTGATAGTCGACGCCGGACAAGCGGGTTTCAGCGCTGAACGGCACGGCAGTCAGGGTTTCCAGCGCCGGCTCAGCCTGTGGATGCAGACCGCGCAGGTACTCGACAATGGATTTGCCTTCCGCCGTGTCATCCGCCAGCGAGGCGAACAGCGCGCCTTCCGCCAACTCACGACCGTTCACACCGGGCGCGGCATACACCGCGCTGCACCGACGGTTGCCGAAAGTGATGGTGCCGGTCTTGTCGAGCAGCAGCACATGCACGTCGCCCGCTGCTTCCACGGCGCGGCCGGATTTGGCGATCACGTTGAGGCGCACCAGACGGTCCATGCCGGCGATACCGATCGCCGACAGCAGACCGCCGATGGTGGTCGGAATCAGCGTGACCAGCAGCG
Organism: Pseudomonas sp. GM80; assembly: GCF_000282515.1. GTDB lineage: Bacteria > Pseudomonadota > Gammaproteobacteria > Pseudomonadales > Pseudomonadaceae > Aquipseudomonas. Next base: position 90,416 of record NZ_AKJD01000054.1, on the reverse strand, counting down.
CTACCAGAAACACCAGCGGCAGGCTGCCGTTGGCAAAATGGGCGAACGGTTGCAGGGTCACGACCACCAACAGGAAGATCAGAGTCAGGCCGATCAGCAGAATATCCAGCGCCACTTCGTTCGGGGTTTTCTGGCGTTTGGCGCCTTCGACCAGGGCGATCATGCGATCCAGAGTCGACTCGCCCGGGTTGACGGTGATCTTCACCAACAACCAGTCGGACACCAGTCGGGTGTTACCGGTGACAGCCGAACGGTCGCCGCCGGACTCGCGAATCACCGGCGCCGATTCACCGGTGATCGCCGCTTCGTTGACCGCGGCGATGCCTTCGATGACTTCGCCGTCACCAGGGATCATTTCCCCGGCTTCGACGCGCACCACATCACCTTTGCGCAGACTCGCCGCAGGCACGACCTGAAAGCTGCCATTGGCCTGTTTGCGTCGAGCGCTGAGGCCTTCGCTGCCAGCCTTGAGGCTGTCGGCGCGGGCCTTGCCGCGACCTTCGGCCAAGGCCTCGGCGAAGTTGGCGAACAGCACGGTGAACCATAGCCACAGAGCGATTTGTGCGGCGACGAAGGTCGGCACGTCGGCATCCGGAATGAAGCACAGCACGGTGGTGAAAATCGCGGTCAGTTCGACCACCAGCATCACCGGCGAACGCTTCAATTGCCGCGGATCGAGCTTGACGAAAGCTTGCACCAGCGCCGGCCGCCACAGGGCCGAGATCGCGGTTTTCGCCTGTTCCGGCGCCTTGACGGCAGCGGGTTTGATTGCGGGCATATTCATCATTCAGCTCCTTAGAAGCCCATGCTCAAGTGTTCGGCAATCGGGCCGAGCGCCAGGGTTGGCAGGAAGGTCAGGCCGCCCACCAGCAAAATGGTCACGGTTAACAGGGTCACGAACAGCGGGCCATGGGTCGGGAAGCTGTTCTGGCCGATCGGTGCGGTTTTCTTCATCGCCAGACTGCCGGCCAAGGCCAGAACTGGAAGGATGTAACCGAAGCGACCGATCAACATGCCCAGCCCCAACATCAAGTTGTGAAATGGCGTATTCGCGCTCAGACCACCGAACGCCGAGCCGTTGTTGGCACTTGCCGAGGTGTAGGCGTAAAGCAACTGGCTGAAGCCGTGCGGGCCGGGGTTGCTGATAGTCGCCGCCGGGCCCGGCAAAGTGGCGGCAATGGCGCCGAGCACCAGCACGCCGACCGGCATCACCAGCAATGTCACCACCAGCAGTTGCACTTCACGCGCCTGGAGTTTCTTGCCGAGGTATTCCGGGGTACGTCCGATCATCAAACCGGCGAGGAACACCGCGATCAGCACGTTGAGCAACATGCCGTAAAGCCCGGCACCGACGCCGCCGAAGATCACCTCGCCAACCATCATGTTGACCAGCGCGACCATGCCGCTGAGCGGGTTGAGGCTGTCGTGCATGCCGTTGACCGAACCGTTCGACGCCGCTGTGGTGGTCACCGACCAAAGCACGGTGGCGGTGGTGCCAAAGCGCACTTCCTTGCCTTCCAGCGGAGCGGTCTGCTCAACAGCAGCATTGTTCAGGGTTGGATTCGGTTGGTATTCAGCCCACAGCGAGGTCGCGCCGCCGATCAGGAACAGCGCCAGCATGCAGGCGATGATCGCGCGGCTCTGACGCAGGTCTTTGACGTAATGGCCGAAGGTGAACACCAGCGCCACCGGGATCAGAATGATCGAGGTGACTTCGAACAGGTTGCTCCACGCGGTCGGGTTCTCGAATGGATGCGCTGAATTGACGCCGAAGAAGCCGCCACCGTTAGTGCCCAGTTGCTTGATCGCAATCTGACTCGCGGCCGGGCCCAGGGGAATGACTTGATCAACGCCCTGCATCGTCACGGCATTCACGTACTGCGCGAACGTTTGCGGCACGCCCTGCCAGACCAGATACAGCGCCAGCAACAGGCACAGCGGCAGCAAGCCGTAGAGGGTGGCGCGGGTCATGTCGACCCAGAAGTTGCCGAGGGTTTTCGTCGATTTGCGCCCGATGCCACGGCACAGCGCAACCAGTACGGCGAGGCCGGTGGCGGCGCTGACGAAGTTCTGCACGGTGAGGCCGACCATCTGGCTCAGGTAGCTGAGGGTCGCTTCGCCGCTGTAGGACTGCCAGTTGGTGTTGGTCATGAAACTGACCGCGGTGTTGAACGCCTGCGTCCATTCCTGGCCCGGCAGGTTCTGCGGATTGAGCGGCAAGTGATCCTGGAATAACAGGATCGCGAACAGCAGCAGGAAACCGGCAAGGTTGAACGCGAGCAGCGCCAGCGTGTATTTCTGCCAGCTCTGTTCAACCTCGGGATCGACCCCGGCGATGCGGTAGCAACCGCGCTCGACCGGGCCGAGAATCGGCGTCAGCCAGGTGCGCTGACCTTCCATCACTTTGTAGTAGAAGCGCCCGAGCAGCGGCGCTGGCAGCAAGACCACCGCGAAAAACGCGAGGATCAGCCAATAGTCATAACTGTGCATAGCCGCTCCTAGTTCCGATCCGCGCGCAACAGCGCAACCAACAGATAAATGAACAGCCCCACTGCCAGCAGCAGTGACACCCCGTCCAGAACGCTCATGGAAGATCTCCGTGTTACGGCGTATTGCCGCGTGTGGAGTGATTGTCGGAAAGGAGGCTGTAAAGGAACGAGACCGAGGGGGTTGGCTAGGCATAAAGAAAGCGTAAAGAGTGGGTTTATGCGGGCTTTACGGCGGTGTTTGCACCTGCCTCATCGCTGGCAAGCCAGCTCTCACAGGTTTCTGGGGTGTACGCAATATTTGTGAACGACCGAGATCACTGTGGGAGCGGGCTTGCCCGCGATGACGGCGGCCCTATCGGCATCGCACCTAGATGGCGCACAGATTCGTTGGCGCTGCGACTTGAGCATCCCCGATACGACAGCTTTCAACTCATTACGACTTGTTTCAGCGCAATGGCACGCCCACTGCACACGCTCTCCCCCGAGCTTTCCAAACCGTTCAGGGAGCAAGCGCATGAACACACAACTCAAACCCACGCTGGGCACGTTGCACCTGTGGGGCATTGCCGTCGGGCTGGTGATTTCCGGTGAGTATTTCGGCTGGAGTTACGGCTGGGGCGTCGCCGGCACACTGGGCTTCCTGGTGACCTCGTTCATGGTCGCGACCATGTACACCTGCTTCATTTTCAGTTTTACCGAACTGACCACTGCAATTCCCCACGCCGGCGGGCCGTTTGCCTACAGCCGCCGTGCCTTCGGTGAGAAAGGTGGTTTGATTGCCGGGCTGGCGACGCTGATCGAGTTCGTCTTTGCGCCCCCGGCCATTGCGCTGGCCATCGGCGCGTACCTGAATGTGCAATTTCCGGCACTCGATCCGAAACACGCGGCGGTCGGCGCGTACATCGTGTTCATGGGGTTGAACATCCTTGGGGTGAAGCTGGCAGCCACCTTCGAATTGATCGTCTGCGTGCTGGCCGTCGCCGAATTGCTGGTGTTCATGGGCGTGGTGGCTCCGGCCTTCAGCTTCAGCAACTTTGCCCTCAATGGCTGGGCCGGTTCCGATGTGTTCGGTGCGCCAGCGATCGCCGGGATGTTCGCAGCGATTCCGTTCGCGATCTGGTTCTTCCTGGCCATCGAAGGTGCAGCGATGGCTGCCGAAGAAGCCAAGGACCCGAAACGCACGATCCCCAAGGCCTACATCAGCGGCATTCTGACTTTGGTTTTACTGGCGATGGGTGTGATGTTCTTCGCCGGCGGCGTCGGCGACTGGCGCACCTTGGCCAACATCAACGACCCACTGCCGCAGGCCATGAAAACCGTGGTCGGCGACAACTCCGGCTGGCTGCACATGTTGGTGTGGATCGGCCTGTTCGGCCTGGTGGCGAGCTTCCACGGGATCATTCTCGGTTACTCGCGCCAGTTCTTCGCTCTCGCCCGCGCGGGTTACCTGCCGGCTTCACTGGCGAAACTCTCGCGCTTCCAGACGCCACACCGCGCCATCATTGCCGGCGGCGTCATTGGCATCGCCGCGATCTACAGCGACGGCCTGATCAACCTCGGCGGCATGACCCTCACCGCCGCGATGATCACCATGGCGGTGTTCGGCGCGATCGTGATGTACATCATGAGCATGCTCAGCCTGTTCAAATTGCGCAAAACCGAACCGAACCTGGAGCGCACCTTTCGCGCGCCGTGCTATCCGTTGATTCCGCTGATCGCGCTGGTGCTGGCGGTGGTGTGCCTGATCGCCATGGCGTGGTTCAACGCCCTGATCGGGCTGATTTTCCTCGGCTTCATGGCCGTGGGATTCGCCTACTTCCTGCTCACCGGCCAGTTGCGCGCCAACGCCCCGGCCGACGCCATGCTCACGGGCCAGTAACCCCTCATGTAGGAGCTGCCGAAGGCTGCGATCTGTTGACTTTGTTTTTTTAGAAACAAGATCAAAAGATCGCAGCCTGCGGCAGCTCCTACAGGGAATTAAGGTGCAGCAGGGATATCGGGCCTAGAATGGAACCACTGCGAAGTCGCTTCGCTCAAAAGTGGTAAGCAGCATCGCACGACGAAATCCTCGTCGGTCGATCTGCCATTAAGGAGAGCCGTTATGCCCTGGTATGCCTGGTTGATTCTGGTCGTTGCAATCGGCTCGATCGTTGGCGGTCTGATGATGTTGCGAGACACCGCCAACAAGGTCGAACTGACCGATGAAGAACGCAAACGCATCGCTGAGCGCAATGCCGAAGCGGATGCCAAAGAAGCGCAAGACCGCTGAAACAAACCCCGCCCAATCGGCGGGGTTTGTGTTTTTTCGACGCTTTGGACTTATCTGCATGCTTTTTAGAAGTAGAAGTACAGTCACCATTTAATTTTCCGTGGTTAAGATGGTGGCCTTGTTGCGGAGAGAGTTTCAGATGCGTTACTCGCAGGACCATAAAGCCCAGACTCATCAGCGCATCATCAAGGAGGCTTCGGCACGATTTCGCAAGGACGGAATTGGCGCCACGGGCCTGCAACCCTTGATGAAAGCGCTAGGTCTGACCCATGGCGGCTTCTATTCGCACTTCAAGTCCAAGGACGAGTTGGTGGAGAAGGCCCTGCAGGAAGCAGGGGAACAACTTGATGCACACTGCGCGATGTTGTTTTCCGAAGCGCTGCCACTGCAAGCCTTCATCGACAGTTACCTGTCCGAATGGCACTACACCTCGCCTCATGAAGGCTGTCCGCTGCCCACCATGTCTTCCGAGCTCGGCTTGCGCGGTCAGCCAAGCCCGACCACCGACGGCGTGCTCAACGCCCGCCTGGAACAAGTGCAAAACACTCTGGGTGGCGAGAGCGCCGCCGATCGCAGCATCGTCATAATGGCCACCCTGGTCGGCGCGCTGGTGCTCGCACGCAGTGTCGAGAACCCGCAATTGGCCCAGCGGATTCTCGACGTCACACGCGCTCATCTGAAACAGGATCAGGACTGATCCGGCCAGCGCTTGAACAGTACGCTGGCGTTCACACCGCCGAAACCGAAGCCGTTGGACAGCGCGTATTCAATCGGCATCGGCCTTGCCTGACCATGGACAATGTCCACGCCCTCGGTAGCCGGATCCGGGTTGTCGAAGTTGAGCGTCGGCGGCACCACTTGATCGCGAATCGCCAACAACGTGAAGATCGCCTCCAGCCCGCCGGCAGCACCGAGCAAATGCCCGGTGGCTGACTTGGTCGAAGTAACGGCGATCTTGTTGTCCTGACCAAACACACTCTTGATCGCTGCCAACTCCCCCAGATCACCCACCGGCGTGGAAGTGGCGTGAGCGTTGAGGTGTTGCACCTGATCCGGGTTTACTCCGGCTTGAGTCAATGCCAACGCCATCGCCCGGCGCGCACCGCTGCCATCTTCGGGCCCGGCGGTCAGATGATAGGCGTCAGCGCTGGTGCCATACCCGACGAGTTCAGCCAGAGGCCGAGCGCCCCGGGCCAAGGCATGTTCCAGAGATTCGATGACCAACAGGCCGGCGCCCTCGCCCATGACAAAACCGTCGCGCCCGCTATCAAAGGGGCGTGAAGCACGTTCGGGGGTGTCGTTGTAGCCGCTGGACAGCGCCCGTGCGGCAGCGAACCCGGCGAGGCTGACCCGATCAATCGCCGCTTCTGCCCCGCCGCACACAGCAATATCCGCTTCGCCGGCGCGAATCAGCCGTGCCGCATCGCCAATCGCCTGAACCCCGGCGGCACATGCCGTCACGGGTGCGCCCAAGGGACCTTTCAAACCGTGCTGGATCGACACGTGTCCGGCCGCCAGATTGACCAGAAACGATGGAATGGTGAATGGTGACAAACGTCGTGGACCGCGACTGTCGGTGGTGCGCACGGCGTCGGCAATCGCACCGAAGCCGCCGACACCGGAGCCGATAATCGTTGCAGTGCGTTCCTGCTCACTGGCTTGCGCGGGATGCCAGCCAGCCTGCTCCAGCGCCTGCCGTGCCGCCTCCATGGCGAACAGAATGAAACGATCCATCTTTTTCTGTTCTTTGGGTGGTGTGGCGCGATCCGGATCGAAACCCGCCTCGGCATCCTCTTCCAGGCTCAGCACCCTGCCCCCAATGCGCGTCGGCAGATCAGCGACCACTGCCTGCGGCAAATGACGCAAACCTGAGCGCCCGGCCAACAGTCGTTGCCAGACCACTTCGACATCACTGCCCAAGGGTGAAACCAGGCCCATCCCCGTGACGACTACTCGACGCTGATCCATACCGTGGTGTCCTCTGATCAATGGATTGGCCTTACTTGTAACGTTGGGCTGCCGAACTATGCGAAAGGTTCGGAGCCATGACATGGCGCGCGGCGACGAATGCCTCCCAATCAGCGGCATCGGGCAGTGACGGAATGGTGATCAACTCTCCCTGATCCAGGCCGGTCAGCGCTGCATCAACCATCTCACCGGCTTCCATGACCATTTCCGCCGGAATACCACTGGCGTCGATTCCGGAGCGCTCCCAGATTTCAGTGCGGGTAACCCCCGGCAATACGGCCTGGACCTGAACCCCGGTGCCCTCAAGCTCGGCGTTCAGCGATTGGGTGAGGCTCAGCACGTAGGCTTTGCTGGCACTGTAAGTGGCGTTAAAGCGTTCCGGAAACAGCGCCACCACCGAGGCGATGTTAATAATCGTGCCCCGCCCGGCCTTGGCGAAAGCGGCTGCAGCGGCAGAAGCCAGACGCGTGACTGCGGTGATATTCAACTGGATCAAGCGCTCCAGTTGATCCAGATCGGCGTTGGCCAACAGACCGTCGGCGGCAACACCGGCGTTGTTCAGCAACAGGCTGATACTCGAATCACTACGCAGACGCTGTTCGACCTTGAGCACATCGTCCTTTTGCGTCAGATCCGCTTTGAGCACCTCGACCTGCACACCATGGGCTTCGCGCAATTGGCTTGCAGCCTTATCCAGACGCTCCTGATCACGCGCCACCAACAGCAGATCAAAACCACGTGCGGCCAGTCGCTCGGCATAAATCGCACCGATACCGGACGATGCGCCGGTCACCACAGCCGTGCCTTGGGATTTTGCGGAATTCATGCCAGTACTCCTGAAAATGCTCGAAATGAGAAAGCCGCACAGGACATGACAATCTGTGCCGACAATTTATTATAGGCATAATCTAAAGCCGATATGATAGTCGTAATTTTTTATCGTCCGACGAACGTCTTCATGCCCCATTACGACCTGCTTCAAACAGCTGCAACAAAAAAGGCCGGTCAATGACCGGCCTCATGGCGTGGAAAAATCAGCTTAGTTCACTTCCAGCTTTTCACGATTGCGATCAAGGATCGCCTTGCCAATCCCCTTCACTTCCAGCAATTCATCCACGGATGCGAACGGCCCATTTGTTTCTCGATATGCAACAATCGCTTTCGCCTTGGCTTCACCGACCCCGGACAGCTCTTTCTGCAACATTGCCGCGTCGGCGTCGTTGAGATCGATTTTTGCGACCTGGGAAGTAGCGGCCAGGTCAGTCACCAGAGGCGCCTTCGGTAACTCCGGCGTGGTAGTAGGCGCTGCAATCGCCGTTATCGAGGCGCTGGTGAGCAAGGCAAAAATCAACGAGTAGAAATAACCGGTACGCATAAGTGACGCTCCATCATCATTTGAGAAAGCAGCTTTTCCGAAGCTGCTCTCCAAACGTAGGTCATGAGGGGCACATGTCAAAAATGCGATCGTTACAGGATGTGAAACAATCAGGGCTCGAGACGGCGTTGCTGATAGATCCAGTCAACGATTTCGCCATCGGGGGTGTAGCCGCTGACAGTTTCGCGCAGCAATTGGCGTACTCGCGAATAGTCATCCCGCTCGACGGCAGCGAGCAATTCGCTCAATCGGACCTTCAAGACATCCCAGGGCAGGTGATCTTCATTGGCGGTCATGATCATCGGGTGTGGCGTCGCAGCGACGTTGTCACCGATCAGCAGCTCCTCATAGAGCTTCTCGCCAGGGCGCAATCCGGTGAACTCGATGGAAATATCACCCTGTGGATTGCGCTCGGAGCGAATGCTCAAACCGGACAGATGGATCATTTTCTCCGCCAGTTCGACGATTTTTACCGGCTCGCCCATGTCGAGGACGAACACATCACCGCCCTGCCCCATGGAGCCCGCTTGAATAACCAGCTGCGCGGCTTCGGGAATGGTCATGAAATAGCGTGTGATTTTCGGATGGGTGACCGTCAGCGGGCCACCGGACTTGATCTGGCTGTGAAATAACGGAATGACCGAGCCTGACGAGCCCAGCACATTGCCGAACCGCACCATGGTGAAACGGGTTTTGTTGACGCGTGAGACATTGGCCTTGTCACCGAACATCACAGGGGCGACCTCACGGCTGAGCGCCTGAAGGGTCAGCTCGGCCAGGCGTTTGGTGCTGCCCATGATGTTGGTCGGGCGAACCGCCTTGTCCGTCGAAATCAAGACGAAATTGGACACGCCGGACTGCAAGGCAGCCTGAGCAGTGTTGAGTGTTCCGATTACGTTATTGAGCACACCTTCGGCAATATTGTGCTCAACCATCGGCACATGTTTATAGGCCGCAGCGTGATAAACGGTATCGACCTGCCAGGTTTTCATCACATCCAGGAGCTTTTCCTGATGGCGAATGGACCCCAGAATCGGCAACAACCGCACTGGCACCGACTCGCGGCTGCCGCGTTGTTCCAGCTCGGACAAAATACTGTAGAGATTGAATTCACTGTGTTCGAACAGAATCAGCGTGGTCGGGCCCAAGGCAAAAATCTGCCGACACAATTCCGAGCCGATGGAGCCGCCAGCCCCTGTGACCATGACGACCTTGCCTTTGATGCAATGCGCCAGCAGATCAGGTTGCGCCGGCACGGCATCGCGCCCCAGCAAATCGGCAATATCGACTTCCTGAATGTCTTCAACCCTGACGCGGCCGCTGGCCAGATCAGTGAAGTTCGGAACACTGCGTACGTGGAGCGGGAAGCCTTCCAGCAGATTCAGAATCTCGCGGCGACGCGCGCGGGTCGATGACGGCAGCGCCAGAAGAATCTCCTGCGCACCGGTCACATCGATCATTTGCTGGATGTGTTTGGGTTTGTACACCTGCAGGCCGGAAATCGAACGATCGGCGATACTCGCGTCATCATCAATGAACGCGACCGGGCGCATTACTCGCCCCATTCGCAACGCTGCGACGAGCTGATTGCCAGCAACACCCGCGCCGTAAATGGCGACTTTGGTCAGCCCGTCTTCACGGTTGGTGAAGGGCACATGCTGAGCCGCCGTGAACCAGTCGCCCATGAAGTACTGGCGCATGCACAGGCGCAAGCCGCCGATAATGACGAGACTGAGCCACCAATAGTTGAAAATGATCGATCGCGGAACAACCGCTTCATGATTGCTGTACCAATAGACCACCAGCGCCAGGATCAGCGAAGAGAGACTGACAGCTTTGACAATCGCAATCAGCGCATCGTTGCCGAAGTAGCGCATGACGGCACGGTACATGCCGAAACGAATAAACAGAGGAATAGCGATAATTGGAGCGCTGACAAACAGCCAGAAATGCGCCCTCAGCGGGTTATACATATCGTCGATGCCGAGTCGGACGATAAAGGCGAGCCAGAGCGAGCCCCAGACCAGAAAAACATCTGTGGCTACTTGAATCAGTCGTTTCTGCCTGCGTGGCAAGCCCAGCAAAAAGGCGCGTAATTTATCCATAAACCTCAACCGACCCGGCGCGTTAACCCGCTATTTCCGCGACCATTGTACGGAATAATCCGAAAACGTACTGAATTTGTCCATCTGTCACCGAGCAACGGTTTTGACTTCAAGTTCTCCAGCGTGGAACTTCACCGCCAAAAGTACTAACGGGGTGTAAGCGACAGCAACCCCCAGCAAGCCATCCAACCCGAGCACGACGACACAATATGCCACCGGAAACAACCAGAGCAGGTTGATCACGGCCGCGGCCACGGTCACCGGCAAATGTCGCCCATACTGGCGTGACGCATATTGATAGGCATGGCTTCGATGAGCCTCATAAACCTTGTCGCCTCGCAGTAAGCGCCGGAGCAGGGTAAACGTGGCATCAACGATAAATATCCCCAGTAAAATCAACCAGGCCCAAAAATAACGAGGATCGACAGACGCTGCCTGAAGTGACAAAGCCCCCAGGACGATCCCGAGGAACCCGCTACCGGCATCCCCCATGAAGATCTTCGCCGGAGGAAAATTCCACAACAGAAAGCCAAACACCGACAATGCCAGCAACGACGTCCCCCAAGCCAGACTCGCATGACCACTGCCCCAGTAAAGCAAGCCCACGCCCGCACAGACGCTAATCGCTTCCACACTGGCAATGCCGTCGATGCCATCCATGAAGTTGTACAAGTTCAGTAACCAGACCAAGTAAAACAGCGCGAGGAAATGACCTATCCAACTGAGGTTGAAGGTGGCCCCTAACACCTGCACAGGCGCGAGTCCTCCCGTCCAGGCGAGCACCCAGCCGGCGGCAATGAAATGCCCGAGCAAACGCCACCGAGCAGCAATATGGCCATGGTCATCCATGAATCCGATCAAGGCGATCAACAGACCGGCCCCTGCAACTGCGGTGAAAAACCCGGTATCGATAACGCCCCCCAGCCACATGCCCAAAAGCGACAACACGAATGTGATGACAATCGAGACACCGCCGCCTCGTGGTGTCGGCACCGTGTGGGAACTGCGATCATTCGGCACATCGAGCATGCTGCGAGACAAGGCATATCGGCGCAATGCCGCCGTCAAGGCAAAAGAAAGGCCACAGGCCGCAGGCATGAGCCACCAGAATGTCATTGAGCGCATCACTCCGAAACGTAAAGGGTCATGGGCAACTCCCCGGACCTCAAGGAATTAAAACGGCAAAGAGTACACCATGCACGCCGGCCGGATCCCGCGAAATCACCGCAGCGTGGTACTGCAATGCTTTTTTTAAAAGCGCGGAAAGCAAATTGCCATGCACGAAAAAGGTGACGCAACCCACTGTGCAGATTAAGATTGCGGGCTTTTTTTCGAATTTATGGACGCCGGCTGGCTGCAGGCGTCTGGAGGACTTTAAATGGTATTTTTCCCGGTATTTCTTTCGGTTGTTTTTATAGTACGCAATCAATCCAACCATATTGGAAGTATCTTGGCAGATGCCGTCGAACGAATGTCCACCCTGGTCAGCGATTATGAGCTGATTGTTGTTGATAACGCGTCTGACGATAACAGCATATCCATACTCAAAAGTCTGACAGCGGAAAATGGACTTCCCAACTTGCAAGTTTATGCCTTGACCAAAGAAGTTGACGCAGACACCGCGGCCTGGGCAGGTCTGGAAAACGCTTTGGGTGACTTTGTCGTCGTGATCGATCCCTTGGCTGACGACATCGCTTTTTTGCCTGAAATGCTCGACAAAGCCGTCAGTGGTGCTGACGTGGTTTTCGCCAATAACAAGCAGAAACCTGCGCAGAGTCTCGCCTACGAAACCGCTTATGCCATTTTCAACAAGGCCTACAAGTCGTTCAATGGCATCCACCTGTCGACGGAAGCACCGCAATATCGATTGCTTAGCAAACGAGTGATCAACTTCATCCTCCAGCACCCGCAGCCTGCAGTCACCTATCGACATCTTCCGGCAACGGGCGGATTCGCGCGCGACAACCTCAGCTATAGTTCAACACCTCGCGTGACTGAAAAAAAACGCCTGCGCGAAAGTATCGATCGCGGCATGTTGCTGCTTGTCTCCACCACTCGGGCCCCCATGCGCCTCGTCACGTCACTGTCGATGTTTGGCGCGGTGGCTAACTTGGTGTATTCGTTCTACGTGGTCGCCAGCGGACTGTTGAAAACAGACATTGCCCCTGGCTGGATCAGCCTCTCCCTGCAGCAGTCAGGTATGTTTTTTCTGATCTCGCTGGTTCTGATGGTTCTGGGGGAGTACATCCTGCACATGACCAGCCTGTCGAATGAAGGCCCGCTTTATCATATCGCCCAAGAGTTCACCAGCGCCCGGATCACTCGTCGGGAAAAGCTGAACATCGAGGAAGTGGCCTCCGCAGAAAAGACGGCTTCGCCTTCTGTGTCGGGTCGGACTGCCTGATGTCGACGACCAATGCGCAGGATGCCGTCGTAATTGGCGGAGGGTTTTACGGCGCAGCGATTGCGGTCTACCTCGCCAAACAGCGAGGCATGAAGCAAGTCACTCTGATTGAACGTGAATCTTCACTGCTTTCCCGCGCCTCCTATAACAACCAGGCCCGCGTCCATAACGGCTATCACTACCCTCGCAGCTATACGACAGCCTATCGCAGCCGGATCAACCTGCCGAAATTTGTCCTGGACTGGCCAGAGGCTGTGAAACAGGATTTCACCAAACTTTATGCGATTGCCCGGCGTAACTCGAAAGTTACCGCGAATCAATTTGAGCGCTTCTACCGAGAGATCGGTGCAAAAATAGAACTGGCAAGCCCTGCGCTTCGAGCACTGTTTGAACCGCGCCTGATTGAAGAAGTATTTCTGGTTGAAGAGTATGCTTTCGACTCGACCAAGCTTGCGCAGTGGGCTCTTCGCGAACTACAGGAGAGCGCCGTCAACGTTCGCCTGCAAACCCAGGCAATCGACATCTGCCAAGGCGCTGACCAGTCGCTGAACGTCATTCTGGCGCCCCACGGCAAAGAAAAAGAACTGATCAATAGCCGGTACGTGTTCAATTGCACTTACAGCGGCCTGAATCAGTTCGGCGGAGACTTTCCAGGCACCCGCACAGGGTTGAAACAGGAAATCACCGAAATGGCATTGATGCAGATGCCACCGGCGCTGAATGACTTAGGTATTACTGTGATGGATGGGCCATTCTTTTCAATCATGCCCTTCCCGGCTCGTAATTTACACACCGTATCGCACGTGCGTTATACCCCGCACATGCACTGGACGGACGAACCCGGGACCAATCCATATCAGAAGCTGGATAAATACCCGCGAGATACCCGTGTCGATCGCATGATCCGTGACATCGGACGCTACTTGCCTTCCGTACTTGACTCCAATTACGCAGACTCCTTGTTTGAAGTCAAAACCATTCTGACCAAGAACGAAGGGGACGACGGCAGGCCGATTCTGTTTGAAAAACACGAATCACTGCCAGGTTGCTACTCCATCCTTGGCGGCAAGATCGACAACATTTATGACGTACTGGAAAAGCTTGAAACAGAAAACCTTTCCCGTTCGGACGACACTCTTTCAGAGCATGCAAAATGAATACACCCATTGAAATCACCATTCCAGTTCTGAATGAAGAAGGCACGCTCGCCGAACAAGTCAGAAAGACCTGTGACTACATCAGCAACAACCTGAGTGATCTGGGGCCCATCCGCATCGTGCTGGCTGACAATGGCTCGACTGACAGAACACAGGAAATTGCCCTCGAACTGGAAAAGACCCTCCCTGGCGTCAAGTATCTTCGTCTGGAACAACGAGGTGTCGGCCGCGCCCTCAAGGCATCCTGGTCTCAATCAACTGCGGACATCGTCGGCTACATGGATCTTGATCTGGCGACAGACTTGCGCCACTTGCGGCCCGCACTCGAAGCATTGAAAACCAACAAAGCGGATATCGTCACAGGCTCCCGCCTGGCAAAAGGCGCCAAGGTCATCGGTAGAAAACCGCTGCGCAATGTCACCAGTTTCGGTTTCAACCTGATCGTCAAGTTAGTATTCGGCACCTCATTCAGTGACGGCATGTGCGGGTTCAAATTTCTCCAACGCAGCACTCTTGATTCGCTGATGAAAACCGGCGCACAGAGTGATGGCTGGTTTTTTGCCACCGAAGTACTGATCACCGGTGAACACTTGAAGTATCGAGTGCTGGACATTCCGGTGACCTGGACAGACGACCCAAACTCGAAGGTCAAAGTAATAAAATTGACGATCGAATACCTCAAGGCAATATTTGCCTTGCGCCAACGCCTTAACAGCGACAAGCAAAAGCCATGAACATGCCGAACTTCACCCCGGACAACAAGCAGCTTGTTCTAGGCACAGCCCTTTGGGGTTGGGGGATAGACCGCAGCGAAGCCTACGCTCTGCTGGAGTACTTCCTGGCGCAGGGTGGCCAATTCGTCGACACCGCCACCAACTACCCAATTAACAAGCAAGCTGCGGATTTCGGGTTAGCAGTTCGCTGGATTGCAGACTGGGTCAAATCCAATCGGGAATCGAATCTGAAGTTGATCGTCAAGATCGGCTCCAGAGACAACATGGGCTCGCCCGACATAAAACTGTCCACCGATGATATTGAGCACGCAGTCCGCTCTTTGCAGGAACAGTTCGCAGACACGCTGTGCTGTATTTCAGTTCACTGGGACAACCGATCGGATGAGGCCCGCGACAGCATCGCGCAGACCGTCCAGACCCTGTCACGATTAAATCAAACAGGATTGGCTATCGGTCTGTCAGGCATCAAATACCCGGAACTGTATTTCAAGGCCGAACCGACACTGGCAGAGAAATGGATAATTCAGGTTAAAGAAAACTTCATGACCCAAAAGGCCCGGGAGGCCTACCAGACTTGGTTCCCCAACGCCAAATATCTTGCTTACGGCATAAATCTTGGCGGATTGAAGAGCGAAGCGCCGAAAACCGGCAGCTCGATAGCGTTACGCAACATCAATATCTCTGAGTTGTTCACTGAAAAACTTGTGGAGTTTATTAATTCACCACATGAATTCAATCCAAGACCCACGACACTCAACGAACTTGCTCTCGCCGCGTCCTATGTCAACCCGGTTCTCTCCGGCATTGTCATCGGCCCAAGAAACCTGGAACAGCTAAAGGGCACGCTCGCCTACTGGGCATTACTGGAAGCTCACGCTGACAAACCCACAGGGCTGAAGGTATTCGATCAATTAACCAAAGACCTGCCTTCGGCATAGGATATCGCGTAAATAATGCAACCGCTCAAATACCTTTTCGCCGGCGTTGCCAATACCGCTATTGGGTACGGTGTATTCCTGCTACTTGTTACATTACTTAATATGAGCCCGGCGTATGCAAATACAGTCGGTTACGGTGTTGCGCTGATTGCTGCATTTTTGCTGAACAAGGTTTTCGTATTCAACCAATCGACAACCAACCGTAGCACCATCCCGAAATTCATTGTCGCGTTTTGCATAGCATTTGCAGCCAATCAGCTAGTACTTCTCATCGGCTATCAGTGGCTTGGTATCAACCCAAAGATTGCGCAAATTTTCGCCATGATCACGTACACCGTTATTTTCTACATCCTTAATAAAAAATTCGTTTTCTCAGAAAAAAAACAAGCCTCCAAGTCCTGCCATTAATCACAGGAAAGTAAAGTGTCAAACGCATTGGTCGAAAAAATCCAGGAAATAGCTTTGCGCTTCCCTCCATTACTGTATGGACTGGCTATCGCGCTTTCTATTGTCATCGGCGGCGCGCTCTTTATATCGAACAACACCACGCATCGAGCAGCGCTTCCACTCCAGGACAACTACATCCCGCAAATCAAAGCCAATTTCGACAAATGTGAAATCAATTCACTCTGGCTGTCAATCAGCGGATGGGCACTGCTGGATCTACCCGATAACACAATCAAGATCCACTTGTTCGCCACTGGGCCCGCAGGCTCAATAAAACTGACCACCCGCCGCCTGTACCGTAAAGATGTGAGTGATTTTTTGAAGATCAAAAGCGACTACCATCTGCACGGTTTTTCTGCCTCCGGCATTCGCTACAAGCTCCAGGAAAACTTTGGAACTTCAGTAAAACTTTACCTTGAAGACTCTAAAGGTGTCATGCATTACGGAGGTGAAAATGTCTGCTCTGCGAAATAATTCCAACACCTACAATCTGATTGGCTTTTGTTTCTTCCTGGTGTTGTTTTACGCCAGCCTGTTTTTCTCACTTGATATAAAAGCCTTCTCAGACGACGCCACATTCCTCGCTGCTGCGACGTCGGGCATGTCCCCATTGGATTATTTATCAGAACGCTATCACACATGGACGGGACGTATAGCCATTGAGGGGATCATGTTTATCACGATCGCCATCCCGACCCTGTGGAAGCTCGCGATCCCTACCTGCCTGCTACTGTGTGCCTATGCCACATGGAAATCGTTTTTTGCAGACAAGCTTCACTATTGCTATGGCATTCCTTTATGCCTGTTTTTTTTACTGCTAATCAATCACTCCATTCTCGACACTACCGCCTTCTACGTTACCGGTTTTTATAATTATCTCCTGCCTGTTTCTGCTGGCCTCTTTTCCTGTGCAGTGTTCGCGCGCCCGTCCGCCTTTTCGACGATAGAAAAGAATTTGGTCATTCCGCTTGCCTTTATCGCCTCGCAGTCAGAGCAGGTCGGTTTTTCGATGCTCGGCTTTTTTCTGGTCACTTTGCTCTGGGACAGAAATACAACGTTTGCCTACCGGGTCTGCCTGTTACTCGTGGCCCTGACGGGATTCGCAACGCTTGTCTCAGCGCCGGGAAACTATCTGAGACTGGCGTCAGAGATGCGCTATATGCCGGAGTTCGGCGACTACTCCTTCGTGCGAAAAGTGTTGACGGGCTTTGACGTTTTCAACGCGCACTACACGGACGCAAGCAACCTTTACCCAAAAATAATTGCCTTACTGCTGGCGCTTTTGACGCTGAATAAACAATTCGAGTTCAAGCGAACAGCATTTCTGCTTGCTATCGCAGGGGTTTTCCAAGGCAGTCTGTTTTCTTATCTGCTGAGCACTGCAAATAACGACTCATTTTCAATCCGGTATTTGAGTTCAGGCCTCGGCCTTGAATATTTTGCTTCCTATACGCTAACAATTCTTTCCCTTGTGAGTGCGACCTACATAATCAGACGCATTTTTTCATCCAATGCGAGCTTTTGCCTGGCTGTATTTTTACTTTTGTTGCACACAGCGTCGACTACGCTGGTTGGGCTTTCCCCTACAGCCTATGAATCCGGTTTCCGGGTGTTGCTCGCAGGTGACGTTATCAGCCTCATGCTAATCTGCCTGTTACTCAAAGAAGCGATGCATCAACACGCCCTCATCGAGCCCCATAAGCTGTAGACGTGGAATACGTGCCTCGCCAACTAAAAACCAGTCAATTCGACTGGTTTTTTTATATCTCCAAATCGAGCGAAATACCCCCTGCCCTTTAGCAGATCCAAGCGCTCATGATGCATCTCAGGCCTTTCATCCAGATGGCCTTCTGAATACTTGGGGGCGAAAAAAAGCTACAGAGCGGGCGTCATACCGATTAAAATACGCGTTTTTTGTGCAGAAAACCCGATGACACTCGCGACGCGACAAAACACATGGTGTGAACCTTTCATCGCCCTCATGCTGGCGGCCGTGATCGTGCTCTTTGCGTTTCTCTGGCAGGGTCATACCGGGTTCAGTCTGTGGGATGAGGGTTTTCTCTGGTATGGCGCCCAACGTGTAATGCTTGGCGAAGTGCCAATCCAGGACTTCATGGCGTATGACCCTGGCCGATATTACTGGTCAGCGGCTTTCATGACAGCCGTTGGAAGCAGCGGCATCATGGCGCTTCGGCTGGCGATTGATTGCTTCCAGGTACTTGGAATATTTGTCGGGCTGTTACTTATCTCCCGAACAATGAAGCCTTACGCAAAATACTCACTTGGCTTTCTAGTCGTGGCTGGAATAATCCTTGCGCTCTGGATGTTTCCGCGACACAAAATATTCGACTTGTCCCTGTCGGTATTTCTTACAGGAGCGTTGTCATTTCTGATAGCAAAGCCGAGCCATGGTCGATACTTCGTCGCGGGCCTATGTGTCGGTCTGGTCGCGTTCTTTGGAAGAAACCACGGCCTTTACGGCATTGCCGGCAGTCTGGGATGCCTGATCTGGCTAAGTCTTAGCACCACGGGCGTAAGAGGTTTTATTCAGTCAGGCCTTTATTGGGGTCTGGGCGTAGTCGTCGGATTTTCGCCGATTTACATGATGGCATTGTTTATCCCAGGTTTTGGCACAGCGTTTCTGGACAGTGTCCGGTTAATTTTCGAAATGAAAACAACCAATATTTCCTTACCTGTGCCGTGGCCCTGGAAAGTTGATTTCTCCTCAAATTCATTCGTCGAATCGGTACGCCAAGCACTTGTGGGAGTTTTCTTCATACTTCTTCCGGCATTCGGATTCGGCTCGGTTTTGTGGGTAACGGTGCAACGATTTCGAAAACTCTCGGTCCCTCCTGCCTTCGTAGCGTCTGCGTTTCTCACATTACCCTACGCGCACTATGCTTACTCGCGCGCCGACATCGGTCATTTGGCCCAAGGCTTGTTCCCATTTCTGCTCGCCTGCCTGACCCTCATTTCTGTTCAGACATCCCGTTTGAAATGGCCACTTGTCCTTACCCTGGCCGCTTCCAGCCTCTGGATCATGTCAGCCTATCAGCCAGGCGCACAGTGCCTCGATCAAGCCCGGTGCGTGAGCATTGATATATCGGACAGCTCGCTGAGCGTTGACAGCAACACCGCCAACGATATCGAACTGCTCAGAACGTTGACTTCGACCTACGCGGCCAACGGGCAAAACATTCTGGTGACACCATTTTGGCCGGGAGCCTACGCACTGCTGAATAGAAAGGCGCCCATGTGGAGTATCTATGCTCTATGGCCACGCTCAGTCGAGTTTCAACGAGAAGAAATCTCCAGGATACAAGCGAGCGCTCCAGCCTTTGCTTTCGTTTTCGACTTCGCTCTGGATGGCAGGGATGATCTACGCTTCAAAAATACTTATCCGCTTATTTATAAGTACATAACCGACCACTTCGAGAAATTGCCGGACTCGCCTTCCCCAGCCTACGAAATTTATAAGGCCAGGAAGGAAAACCCATGAAAAAATTGCCCATTTGCAATCAAATCATGCCTCTTTTCAGTGGTAACTCTGGAAGGTCTGCGACACAACCAATAGATGCGAAAGTATTAACTAACGCACGCATACAGCTTGCCTGTCTTTATTACAGTGACTGCCCAGAGCATCTGCAGTTATGGGAGGACTTCACCCATAATGGTTGGGTATTTGGCCTGCCTTTCAACTGCGACAGGGACGCTCACCGTTATACGAGGTATGTCCACCCATGAAACTCTCCATTGTCTCTACACTCTACCGATCCGCCCCCTTTCTGGAGGATTTCTATCAGCGTGTCACTTCGGCCGCGCGCCTGATGGCAGGTGATGACTACGAAATCATCCTCGTTAATGATGGTTCTCCCGACCACTCGCTGCAAGTGGCTCTTCAGTTGCAGAGCGGTGACGAGCACGTCCAGGTAGTGGACTTGTCGAGAAACTTTGGCCATCACGCCGCAATCGTCGCCGGACTGGAACATACCCGCGGCGGACATGTTTTTCTGCTTGACTGCGACCTTGAAGAACAGCCGGAGTGGTTGGCGTTGTTTGCCGAAAAAATGAAGGAAAACCAAGCCGACGTTGTTTATGGGATCCAACTTGAAAGAGTGTCATCACCGGTATCCAACTTTCTTGGACAGTCCTTCTGGTCAACGTTGAATATCATGTCGAATGTACGCATTCCGCATAACCCAATGACGTGCCGACTGATGACTCGCCAGTACGTCGACGCGCTTCTGAGCGTGGGCGACCGTGTGCTCTATCTTGCCGGTGTGTTTGCATGGGCAGGATTCACACAAACCCCCTTGTCGTTGACGAAAATACCGCGTCCGAAGATTCATAAGTCGACTTACAGCCTTTCTCGAAAACTGCTGCAAGTCGCCGACTCTTTTTCCTCCTTTAGCGTCGCACCACTGTCGCTGATATTTTCGACCGGTCTGATCATCTGGCTGGGGTCGTTGCTGTATGGCTTGTATCTGCTCATTCAAAAGCTGGTAAACCCTGACATCGTACTCTCGGGTTTCACGTCGATCATGTTGTCTCTATGGTTTTTGGGCGGCACCATCATTCTATTTCTCGGGATTCTAGGGCTCTACGTGGCGAAGATCTTCCATGAAGTAAAACGCCGCCCGCTTTATATTGTCCGAAACTTCCATAAAGGAAATCGTCATGACTAATCGCCTTGATACGTATCTGTCTGCTTATGGCAAAGGCTTCGGCTTCGAGTTCGACAATAATATTATGTTGAACTGGTATCCGGAGCGGATCATGCGCCTATGCAAAAGCTCGGATCGTTTGCTCGAACTAGGTATAGGCCATGGATACACCACACAGCGTTTTTCCAAGTTTTTCTCGCAACATGTGGTGGTGGATGGGTCGGCATCCGTTATCGAACAATTTCACCAGCAGTATCCGGACTGTAACGCAACGGTGGTGGAGTCCTACTTCGAGACGTTCGAGCCAGGTCAGCAGTTCGATGTGATTGTGCTGGGTTTTATCCTTGAGCACGTGAGTGACCCGGAAGCGATTCTCCAGCGTTTCAAGCAATTTCTTGCGCCTGGCGGGCGCTGCTTTGTGTCGGTCCCCAACGGCGAATCTTTGCACCGTCGCTTTGGTCATGCCGCCGGGCTGCTGGGGGATATGATGGCATTGGGTGAGGGTGACCTCGCACTTGGCCATGAGCGCCTCTATTCGGTAAACAGTCTCTCCTCCGCGCTTACATCCTGTGGCTACGATGTTGTTCGCAAGGAGGGTATTTTCCTGAAGCCGATGACCACCAGTCAATTATTGTCATTGCAGCTGGAGCCGGCAATCGTTCATGCCATGTGCGAGGTAGGGATCGACTACCCAGAACTCAGTTGTGGGTTGCTGTTTGAAGCCCAGGTAGAGACTCATTGAAAATTTTGATTGTCGGAAGCACTTCTGTCATTGGCAGAGCACTCGCAGAGTTCCTGACGTCCCAAGGGGTGGAGGTCAAGCTGGCAGGACGTCGCGACGCAGATATCTTTTTCGATTTGAGTGTGCTGGACGCCCCACCGGCAATCAACGAACAATTTGATGCCGTTGTGCATGTTGCTGCCGATTTCGGCGGCTCGACTGACCAAGACTATATCCGTGCCGAAATGGTCAACGCATCAGGCACCTTTTCGGCCTGCTCGTTAGCCCACAGCGTGAAGGCCAGGCACTTTGTATTGCTGTCCTCTGTATTTTCCACTTACTCCTCGCGGGACCCCTACTACGGCATTTATGCGCTGACTAAACGGCACAGCGAGGAAGCCGCTCAATATTACTGCGCTGAGCGAGGAATGGATTTAACTGTACTGCGGCCGTCGCAAGTCTACGATGACGCAGCACTCTGCCGGCCACATCAAGAGTTCCTGTATATGATTGCTGACAAGGCTCAGGCAGGCCAATCCGTAGAGGTGTATGGCTCGCACGATGCCCTGCGCAACTACATTCACCTGTCGGACCTTACAGAAATCATCAAGCGGGTATTGCAGGAACGCGTGGCAGGCGTGTTTACCTGCGCGAATACGCAGTCTGTAAAGCTGAGTGAAATGGCAGGTGCCGCCTATCGAGCGTTTGATACAGCAGATAAGGGAAACGTCGTATTCTGGCCTGATAGACAGGACCTGCTCGACTTACCTCCTATTCATGACTTCGACTTGTATTCCAGGATTCAATACCAACCTCGCGTTGGCATAGAGGAAGGTTACAGACGCATCAAGCTTCACAGGGAGACTTACTCTTGACGACTGTCATGATCACCGGCGTCGGCGCAATCATGGGCTACGGAATGCTTCGCTCTTTAAGGGCCTCGCACCCGCAAATACGCCTGGTGGGCACGGATATATATCCCACCGCAGTAGGCCAAGCCTGGTGCGATGCATTTGAACGGGCGCCGCTCACCAATAGCCCGGACTACCTGGAGTGGCTGGAAGAGATCATTGAGCGACACAGGGTTGACCTGGTGATTCCCGGCATCGAACAAGACGTCCACCGATTGTCCGACGAACGCAACAAAATCGCCGAATTCAACTGCCAGTTCGTACTCAACAATCAAAGACTTATCGACCTGTCGCGCGACAAGTGGGCAATGCATCAGGCACTGCTGGACTTTAAGGATCCCTCAAGAATTCCGAGCTACATCGCCGGGAATTATCCAGATCTGTGCGCGTTGCTGGAGGTACCTTTCATTTTGAAACCTCGCCGCAGTTATGCTTCCAAAGGCTTGGTCAGGGTTAAAGATGAAACTGATTTCAAGGCGCATAGTGCTCTACTGGGCGAGCATGTTCTGGCGCAGCCGCTGATAGGCACGGATGACGATGAGTTTACCGTCGGCGTATTTGGCGACGGCTCCGGAAGTGTATGCGCGTCGATCAGCATGCAACGTTACCTTTCAAAGGAAGGTGCGACAGCCACTGCCAGAATTGTGCAAATTGACAGTCTGGATGAGGTCGTAGAGCGCCTCTGCATGCTGTTCAAGCCGATCGGCCCGACAAATTTACAGTTCCGGCGGGATGGTATCGAGTGGAAGCTTCTGGAAATCAACCCCAGAGTGTCCTCTACCAGTTCCATTCGGACTGCGTTTGGCTATAACGAAGCCGCCATGTGCGTTGATTTCTATCTGAACGGCATGACTCCCGCGCAACCCTCCATCAGGACGGGATTCGCAACGCGATTCATTGAGGACTATGTGGTTTATGATCGGGATCATTTCTGACATCCATGGCAACCATGTTGCCCTTGCAGCGGTGCTTGCGCGCCTGGATGAGATGGACGTATCAGAAATCATTTGTCTGGGTGATGTCGGCGGCTACTATTGCGAAATAAACGAATGCTGCGAAACATTACAAGCGCGAAAAATCTTCACGCTGATGGGAAATCACGATTGGTATCTCGCCACGGGCGAGAGTTGCCCTCGGTCCAACAGTGTGAATGTCTGTCTGGACTACCAGCGAAGTGTAATCAGCGATACCAATAAAGAGTGGTTACAGTCGTTGAAGCCTGAAGCCTGCATTAACGACTTGAACATTGTGCACGGTGGATGGATAGATCCCCTCGATGAATACATGGTACCCAGTACCGAGTACTTTTCTCGTCATCAAGGGCGGTACTTTGCTTCAGGCCATACCCATGTTCCATGCCTCTGGACCGGAGACGATAAAGCCTATTGCAATCCAGGTTCAGTGGGACAACCGCGCGACGGAGACCCACGAGCGTCGTTTGCGATACTCAACCGTAGCGGCTTTGAACTGCATCGAGTCGAATATGACATTGGAAAAATACAGAACAAAATGAAAATGGCCGGCTTCACCCCTTATTTTTATGAAAACCTGACTATTGGCTCGCGCATCGGTGGGAAGATTGACTCTCTGGAAGGACTGATTTGATGGGCCGTCTGGTTGACTACCTCTATATCCTCGCCACCATCGGATTCACCGTTTATGGGCAACTTATACTTAAATGGCGAATCGGCAAATTTGGCGCACTGCCATCGGAGTCATTTGAAAAACTCAAGTTTGTCATCCTGCTGTTATTTGACCCGATTATTTTCTCCGGTTTTATTGCCGCATTTCTAGCATCGCTGGCCTGGATGGCCGCCATGACAAAGTTTGACTTGAGCCATGCTTACCCTTTCATGAGCTTGAACTTCGTTGTCGTATTATTTCTAAGCGGCTGGTTGTTAAGTGAACCGATTTCCATACAGAAAATATTAGGCATTGCCCTTATCGTGCTTGGAACGGTCATCGCCGCCAGAGGCTGATCGCCAGCCGATCCAGCACCGCCTTAAACCAGACGTCTCGCAACGATCATCACTAACGATCCGTTGTTGAAGGAGAAAACAAGAATGAGTGATCGCATCCAGTTCAACTGGCCTCATATGACAGGGAAAGAGCTGTATTACATCGCCGAGGCCCATTTCAATGGTCGATTGGCGGGTGACGGACCGTTCACCAAACGCTGCCATCGTTGGCTGGAAGAGCGTACAAAATGCAGCACCGCCCTGCTGACTCACTCATGTACCGCGGCACTGGAAATGTCCGCCTTGCTCCTGGATATACAGCCCGGCGATGAAATCATCATGCCGTCGTATACCTTTGTTTCAACTGCAAATGCATTTGTTTTACGTGGCGGAGTTCCCGTATTCATCGATATCCGGGAAGACACGCTCAATATGGATGAGCGTCTGATCGAGGCGGCGATAACACCCCGCACCCGGGCAATCGCGCCGGTGCACTACGCCGGAGTCGCCTGTGAAATGGATACGATCATGTCCATTGCCAGACGCCATCAGTTAATGGTTGTCGAAGACGCAGCGCAAGGCGTGATGGCCAGTTATAAAGGCCGGTCGCTGGGGAGCATCGGTGATCTGGGAGCTTACAGCTTCCACGAAACAAAAAATGTGATCTCAGGTGAAGGCGGCGCACTCCTGGTCAACGACCCTGAGTTGTCGCTGCGTGCTGAAATCATTCGGGAAAAGGGCACTGATCGCAGTCGCTTCTTTCGTGGCGAGGTCGATAAATACACTTGGCAGGAAGTCGGTTCGTCTTTTCTGCCCGGCGAGTTGATTGCCGCTTTCCTGTGGGCGCAACTGGAAGAGGCTGATCGCATTACTCAGGAGCGCCTGAACAGTTGGCAGACGTATCATGAGCTGTTGGAGCCAATGGAAGCTGCGGGTATTTTGCGGCGGCCGATCATCCCGGCAGACTGCGAGCACAATGCACATATGTATTACGTGCTGCTGGCCCCGAGCATTGACCGTCAGGCAGTTCTCGAAGAGCTGAAGCGCCACGATATCTGGTCGGTTTTCCACTACGTCCCTTTGCATTCGTCGCCGGCCGGGAAACGTTACGGTAGAGCCAGTGGCAGTCTCGAGGTTACCGATCGCCAGTCCGAGCGATTGATTCGATTGCCGCTCTGGGTAGGTTTGACTGAAAGCCAACAGGAGCGAGTGGTGGATGTATTGAAGAAAGCCATCAGTTGCTAACGCGGTTCAACACTGAAAAAACCTCGCTCCCTCAGAGAAATAGTATGTCCCGCATCAGTAGTAACACATTTGAAAAGTACAATAGCTTTGACTGGCTACGGACTTTTTTTGCCATTCAAGTAGTTGCCATTCATACCGGTATCGCGTCTTCGGTATTCATCAACCCGGTACCGGCGTTTATTGCAATCAGCGGCTTCGTAGTGTTCGCCAGCCTTGAGCGGCGACCTGCCCTCCACTTCTTCATCAGCAGAGCACTTCGCGTTCTTCCGCTGCTCTTCGTCTCTTTCTTTGCCGTCGCGCTGATCTGGGACAGCCAGGAAATGTTCAGGACTATTCTCTACTGGTTGTGGCCATTCGGCACACCACCGGAGAACGCCGTCGTCTGGTCTCTGATGTATGAGGAAGTGCTTTATGTAGCGCTTTTTATCGCGGTATCTTGCGGCCTTTACAGAATAAAATACCTGCCAATGGTTCTCTGCGCTCTGTGTATTGCCGCATCGATCTATCTGCCAAAATCGTTTATCACGATGTGGGCTTTGTTGGCAGGATCCTTCCTCCTCGGCAATATCGCCTACAAATACAAAGAGCTGATCAAGCAAAAAGTCAATCCTGTCCTCGCCACGCTTGTATTTCTTGCCGCTATCGCCGCTTCGTTCAACGAGCCGTATAACGCAGTCGTTCGCCAGAGTTCGTTGTATATCGACTTTTTCTCTTTTGCGGCAATGTTGGTATTCGCTATCGCCGGCCCTAAATTTCCGGAGCTGAAGATCGACATCAGCTATTCACTTTATCTGACGCACTGCCTGGTCAGGGCTTTTCTCCTGGGGCTCATTCCCTTGGGCTTCAAACTGTTCTGGTTCGTTCTTCTGGCGTCGATTCCCATCTGCCTCGCCTGCTGGTTCATTATTGAAAAACCGGCCTTGAAACTGAAAGCCAAACTTCTTAAGCGCCCGGAATCGGTCAAATTGACTGATCAAGAACAAACGATAGCGGTTAAATAGACACACGCATAAAAAAGGGCCCTTTCGGGCCCTTTTTCATGGAAAGACTCAACGCCTAACGAAGCTGATCGGATAGTCGCACCGCCAGCGCCTTCGCGTATTGCCGTAATTCCGGGACCGCTGTGGCTTCCCAAAAGTCGGCTTTGAGCATCGGTCCTATGTAATGCAACCAGGGAACAGCATTGCCGTTGGCATTGATGACCGATAGTTGATCGTCAACGCTTAGCCCAAGCCCGAGAGGATCGAGCTTTACCAGTCCATCCACTCTGAGTTGAGTGATCAACGTATCATTCACACGACTCAAATTTGTATTGGGGCCCGTACAGTTTATAACCCGGCCGACGCTGATTTCTTCCAAACGCCCTGTAGCCCGTAGCTGAAGCTCAACTGTCAGGCTACCGGTATGGCGAGTGACACTCTTTATACGACCGGCCATGGAATGAATTTGCCCGGCTGCCTGAGCCTCATCGAAGCGCTGATAAGCTGCCGGCGCCACCCGATGCCGGTGAACATCCCAATAAGGCTGAACATGGCGCAGGAAGCGGCGACGCTCGATACTCGGCAGGCGAACCCACAAATCCGGTGTAATCGAGCGCAACAACGCCAACGCATCACGCCAGTCCAGGCCGTGTACTTGTGAGGTCGCAATTTCCTGGCGAATCAACCGCATGTATCCAGCTACCGTAGGAGGCAACTGCAGGAGTTTTTCAACAATATTGAGCGGCACTTCCAGAGCCGAACGCTGCGCGCGGTGAGGCAAGGGCTGCAGCCCGCGCCTGGAAACCATGTGAATGGGGCCACGATGACCTTGCTGCAACAATCCCAATGCAACATCGAGCGCTGTCAATCCGGTACCCACCAACAACACCGGACTATCCAATCCACCGGATGAGCCCGCAACGCCGGACCATGGGTCTGCCTGGTATTGCTCAACTCCCAACGATGAGTTGAATCCCGGTGGGTCAAGCGGAGAAAAATTACCGAAGGCTAGAACAACTTGATCCGCAATGATCTGCTGTCCGTTGGCCAGTTTTACAATGGCGCCGGCACCATTCGGGCTCAGGCTATCAACTTCCGAAATCACGCGCTCCAGCTCTACATCGCCGAAACCATGGCGCTCAGCCTCATCCAGAACCGAAGCCAGATAATCGCCATACATCTTGCGTGGAACGAAAGAGGATGCGGAGTAAGCAGAATCCCGAGCTTGGCAAAAACGCAAAAAGTGCTCTGGTTCATCAACATAAGCACTCATGTTGCCCGCAGGCACATTCAGCAGATGCAGTGGGCTGTTCGTGCCGTAAGCGAGTCCGCGAGCCATTGCGCCAGAACGATTGATCAAAACAATGCGGACATCCGGGGAGCCCTGCCGCAGTAATTGCGCGGCGGTCACCGCTCCACTGAAACCGGCTCCGATGATGACGACCGTTTTCATTGGATGAACCTGTTATCCAAGTAATCCACAACTCGGGCAATGGACGCCGCCAGGTCTTCCTCAACTGTATTGATACGAATATCGGCAGCCGTAGGTGCCTCGTAGGCCGAATCAATTCCAGTGAAGTTCTTGATTTCTCCGGCCCGGGCTTTGCCATAAAGCCCTTTAGGATCGCGTCGCTCACACTCTTCAAGCGATGTGTCGATGAAAACCTCAACAAACTCGCCGCTGCCGATCACGTCGCGCGCCATGGCGCGATCGCGGTGGAAAGGCGAGATAAAAGCAGTAATCACGATCAAACCTGCGTCGACGAGCAACTTGGAAACTTCCGCTACTCGGCGAATATTTTCCACACGATCGGCATCCTTGAAGCCAAGATCCTTGCACAAACCCATCCGCAAGTTGTCACCATCCAGCAGGAACGTATGCCGCCCCTTGGCGACCAGCGCCTGCTCAAGTGCGTTGGCAATCGTCGACTTTCCGGCGCCGCTCAATCCCGTGAGCCAAATCACTGCAGGCTTTTGCCCCTTCACCTGGGCTCTTGCCGAGGCGCTGACAGCAGTAGCGTGAAAAACCAGATCCTTACTCATTCGATTAACCTTATTCCAATCAGACGATCAAGGCCCGCCAGCGAACTGGCGGGCCTCCTGCACTACACGTGGGGCAGTAGACGATCACGCAAGGCCTTGATGCGGGCCTCGCAAATGCGATAAGACTCACTACTGAGCAAGTCGAGACGCTGTTGCTCGTCAGTCAGTGCAAGCGTATGCGTGTCGCAGCCAATTCGGTGAATGTAATCACCGATAAAGTCACACGTGCGCAGCGACGCCCAATCGGTGCCGTCGCGAGTAAACAACTGCATCGTCAGATAGTAGTCTTCCATGTACTTCATATCATCGAAGTAGGTGATGGCTTGCAGATCGCACTGATCCAGATCCAACAGGAAACTGTGCAGCGGTGCATGGTTATGCTCGATGAAATCGCGATAGGTTTCACCGTAGTCATAAATTTTGTCACGCTTGACAATGCAACCGGTCGCCGAATCCACCATGGTGGAGTAAACCCGCGCAAAGGTTGCGTTCTTGCCGCTGGACTTGAGCTGCTCGATCTGTGAGCTGTAAGCCCACGGAAACAACATGTCGTCGTAATCAAGAAATGCCGCATAACCACTGCCAACAGCTTTCAGTGCATCGTTCAGCATCAGCGAACGCAGATCCGGGGCTTGCTCTGTCGAGAAGTAACGACGAATCAGCGGCGCGCAATGCTCGCTCCACGGCAGTTGATCGAGTTGCGCCTGCAGTAGCGCAATTTCTTCGTCATCCATGTCCTGAATAGCCAGCACCGGCAGCACTCGGCAACCGGACTGGGCAACCAACGACAGTAGCGCATTGATCAGCGAAGCGCGGTCGCCACGACGGTGATAACGCACGATAGTCGATACCGTATCGAGCGCTGCGCCCTGGACGCCGCTCTCCGGCAGAAGACGGAAACAGGCGGCCTCACAACATACTTTGTAACCGACTGCCGGAGCCGTCAGTTGCAATTCCATGCAAGCCACCTGACTTGCATCGATGCTGAGGTTGACAGTCCCCTCCCCCTGCACGAACAGCGGATCATTTCGCACACTGGCCGACACCGAGTAGCCCTTGTGTCGTTTCGCCATTTTCAGCAACGACTCGATGGCTGTCGCAGGAAACAGGCAGATGTCACTGAACACCAACGTGAACTCGGCATCAGCGGGCTGGTGGCCGTGAGTATTCACGCCTTGCGCCTGCAACACCTGCTGGAGCTGGGCATTGTCGGCGGTGACGGAGCAGTTGTGCAGCACGCTCGAACTGGCCAGGCAAGCAAGGAACTTGCGAGCCGATTCCGGCTCGGCGTCCAGACGAGCCTGGGCCTCGGGTGTCAAAGCCACGTTGAGCTTCAAATCGGTGGCAGGAACACAATGGCTGATCGCTGCAAACGGCTGACCGGACAACGCGCGACCGATGGAATTGAGGTAGCCGTAACCGAAGCGCGTATCCGGTTCAAGGTGTGCGCCTTCGGCCCATTCATTCCAGGCGTTGACGACAACATATCGACGATCTTCCGCCAGGTTTTGCTCGGAATAGTCGACCAAAAACTCCATCCACGTCTGGAATTTTTCCGTAGTGAAGTTGTTCAGCACATAGGCTCTGTTGCCGTAACGAGCGGTGTTATCCCACGTCGGAACCAAAGACCGGAACAGGGTGAAATCCTTGCCCAGATCTTGTGCCATGTAATGGTCGGCAACTTCACCGTAGTTAATGACGTTACCTTCCAGAGGCCAGTACGGACGCAACTGGTTGCGAGTATCTGGTACAGCGTCAGCTGTCCAGTCGTGCAGCACCCGCTCAACCGCAGCATCCATCCCGTGGTCTTGAGGCTGCGTCGCGCCACGCGTCAATGTCGCCACCATGTAAGGCGCCTTCAGGCCGGCGCTCTCACACTCTTCGCGCCAGACTTCCAGGTATTCTTCGATATGCTCGATCGACGACGGACGATACACATGCAGCATCGGACGCCCGTCTACTTTGATGTAGCGCTCGTCTTTGAAGAACGGAATGAGATAGCGAATGAAGCCACGCGCATCTTCTTTCGAGTAAACCTGACCGAGCAGAATTTCCTGCTCGTTGCCATCCCAACGGCGAGTCCAGTTTTCATTCGCCCAGCAAAAGGCAAACGGCATGTTGATCTCGGGATTGGCCACCAGCATCTGCGCTGGCTTCTCAAGGATCATTCGGCCGGTGAACCAGTAATGATAGAAAATCAGGCCATGAACACCGGACTTTTGCATCATTTCAGCCTGTTGCTGCAACTGCGCCGGGCCGTCGAGGTGGTAGTACCCGATGTCCTCGTGCGGAACGTGTTGCTGATAATGCCCAAAGAACAGCGGATTGGCCGAACGAACTTTGTGCCACTCGGTAAACCCGGTTCCGTGCCATTCGTCATTTTCAGGCGTTGGGTGAAACTGAGGCAGGTAGTACGCCAGTACTTTGACCGTGTCGTGTTTGATGCTGGCCGAGTAATCAACCTGCGGCTCGTAGTAGTCGCGCGGCTCGTGAGAAATCTGCGGCGCTTCCAACTGATAATTACGCCCTTCACTGATTGTTGTATTAACCAGCACCAAGCGCTGCAGCGTACGGCTCAACATGTCCGGCGCAACAGCGTCGCCGGCATTTGCGAAATGCTCAAACTGCAATGGCAGTTGTAACAGATCACTGATCGTGCCGACCCGCGCCCAGAAAAGACCCGCACGTGGGAATTGCGCGCCAGGGAAACTCTTGGCGTCCACTTCCGTGTACTTTTCCAGAACCGTGGCAATCACGTTTCCGGCATCACTCCAGCCAGCCTGATGGTAGTCCGCAGACTCAGCTCGGATGTCGACGGGATAAACCACTTTAGCGTCGCCACCGAGCAATTGCAGAATCTGCCCGACATTGGCAGGCGAGCCGCAGAGGAGATCAAGACGCTCTTTGACACCCGAACCGTCGTCGTTGCCGGCGTCGTCATGCAAGTGCGCGACAACGTCGTATTCCTTGAGGCGATCACCGAACTGGACAATCAGCGATGCAATAGCGCCGGCGTGCTCAGGGACGACATCAACAACCAATTGGCGCAACAGATGCACGGCAGCACGCAGCGGTTTATCGTCAAACCTGGAATTGTCACTGCCAGTGCGGGACACATACAAATCGAACTCGACAGGGATATTCTTGAGGTATCCCAGCCAGTCCCCGGACATTTGCTCACTGCTCAAATGAAGGTGAACGGCAACCATTGCGGGAGCAGTTTTTGGAGCCTCGGGGAGATAAGGGTCCAGATAGTAAGGCACGACTTTCAGTACTTCGTACTCAGTCAATGCAGCATCGCCAAGTTGTTTGGAAACCTGGCTCAGGGCAAGTCGCTTCTGACTGCGCTTGAGCTTGCGGGCAGCAATCGCCAAGGCATGACGCAATCCACCACGTCGTGCTTCACGGACAAAGCGCCCCAGTAACTCCGGCTGTTGCGACACCAGATTCAACAACTGCACGACAACGCGGTGGCGGCTGACCTTACGGGAAAGGTGATAGTTACGACCTTTGACATCGTAAATCGAGCGACCTTCATAATATCCGTGGCGAAGGTAGTGGATCAGCGGGTTGACACGTCGCAGTCGTACATCCGGATAGTGATCCAGATACCCCTTGGTGGAAAAACCTGCCGAAGGATCACGACCTTCGCGCCAACCTTGCTCCAGATAGTGCTGCAAAGGATTAACACCTGCGGCACGAACGTCTTCGTAGGTGCTCAGATAATAATCGGCATCAAACAGCTCGCTCTCGGCGGGATTATCACCTCGATACCGCAAGCCGAATCGCTCGGCAATATGCGAAACCAGTGACTTGAGCAAAAACCGCCCGGAAGCATGACGACGCAAGTCAGCTTCAAGACTATGCACCGATCCCTCTGACTCGGAAAGCTTCGATGTCAAAGAGTCATATTGAGTCTCAAGCCAGCGTCGATGCTCGCTCAACTTGGAATAATCAGATTTTAACTCTGCGTGGCTCGTTTCAAGCTTGCTGTGATCAGCTTCCAAAGCCTCAAGACTTTTGCCTTTCAAGCTCAGTTGCGCGTTCAGATCCGTATTGCTTACATCGAAATGACGCATGAGGCGATACGCCGGCAAGCGCTCGATCATTGCTTGATAGAGTTCGTTGACTGTATCGACAACGGCTTGATCATCTGCACGCTCATCACGCGACAGTTGCAAAAGCACAAGGCTCAGGCTCAGAACATCGGCAGGAACGCTGGCATCCTTGCTGAGCTCATCCAGCGTAAAGCTGTTGTGTTGCAGCGAGTGCTGGAGAAACTTGTTCTGATATTCCTGGAACTCCGGCCCTTGCGGATCGAATGGCAAATCCAGCGACTCGGAAATACGGCGCAACTGCTGCTCAGGTGCCTGAAGCATCAGCTCGTAGTTGACAAAAACCCGCGAAGCACCCTGGCTGTACTTCAAGCTGAACAGCATGTGCTCCAGCCAGAGAAAGTAGCCCTTCTCCACTTCGAACTCATTGCGCTTGACCAACGAGTAAGCCACATTCTTGGGATTACGGAAGGCGACAACGTAGCTGACTTTCAGACCCAGCTCGGCAAAGATTTCCTGCCAGAACGGCAACAGTCTGGCCATGCGCGGGTCTTTTACGCCGAAACACTTGATGTGAGCGACTTTCTCACGCAGATGCTCGATGGCACGAATCTTATGGCTTTGGGTGATCGGCAAGCTCAGCTCTTCAGGGCTGATTGGCACCAGGCTATCCCAGGCGTGGCCCAACGCGGCCAATAACTCTTCGTTGTACGCAGTGATCGTTGCGTCTTCAAAGAAGCCTTTTTCATTATTGCCCGATTCGGCAGGCAACAGATTGTCGCCCAGGTCGACGCCAAGGACTTTTAAACCACGCGTAATGGCACTCGTACCGCTTCGGTGCATGCCCAGAACGACGACTATTTGTTTATGATCCATAAGATTAATTATGCTCAACGCTTGAAATGGTAATAGCTGGAATACATTTGAAATCAACCGTTCCGGTCGCTGTGAGCGCGGTTTCCGGCAGAACCCGGAACAGGCATGCATCGATCAATCGGTGAAGGTACGTTTCACCTTCGCCCACGACGCCGACTGCCCCACAGTTGAGGAAATAGGTGCCTGGGTTCAGGTTGCACTCGAATGCGAACTCGACCTGAACTTCACTCTCGGCAGCGACATACGTAATGGAGTCCTGGGCGCCAGCCGCACTTGCGGAACCACCGATTTCGATGCCCGCCAATGTCTTGATCATCATGCCAAAACGGACCGCTACGGCACCTGTCGCGAATGTCGCCCGATAGGTGTATCGATAGGTGTCACCACGCTTGAGGCAATTGACCTGCTGCCCGGCAGTATTGAGGATGCGTGGGTCGCTGATCAGAACGCCGTGAGATTCATAGGACATCACGCTCTTGGAAACGATATGCGGGTCGTAGTACTCCTCCAACCCGTTGTCCGAGGCTTGTGATGCCTCGACGGCGATCGCAGAGCGTTTCGCCTCGGCCTCCAGTTCACGTCGTTCCAGGGCACCGGACTTGATCTCTTCACGTATGACACTGACCTTGTCGGCAGGCGCATACAGCAACTTCTGATACTGACCGACGATGACCTTGGGCACACCTTCAGCAAGCTTCTCGCCTTTATCCAGAAGAATGGCGCGGGTACACAGTTCAATGACCGCACTGCCGGAGTGCGATACGAACAGAATTGTCGCGCCACTGGCCTTGATCGCTTCGATGCGGGCAAAACACTTGCGCTGGAACAACTCGTCGCCGACAGACAATGCCTCATCGACAATCAGAATTTGTGGGTCAACGTTAATCGCTACCGCAAATGCCAGGCGAACCATCATGCCGCTGGAATAGGTCTTGACTGGCTGATCGATAAACTCGCCAATCTCGGCAAACGCTTCGATTTCGGAAAACCGCGCATCGGTTTCTTCACGCGTAAGACCGAGCACCGCAGCGTTCATGTAAACGTTTTCACGTCCGCTGAATTCCGGGTTGAAGCCAGAACCCAACTCTAGCAAGGCGGCCACACGGCCGTGCGTGAGGATGTCACCATGCGTCTGATTGAGCGTGCCGCAAATCATCTGTAGCAGCGTCGACTTACCACTGCCATTGCGCCCAAGAATACCGACCGTCTCACCCTTGTTGATGGTGAAGGAGACATCCTGCAACGCCCAGAACTCGCGAAAGTATTGCCGACGGCCGCGCGCGAACATTTGCAGCAGCCGATCTCTCGGTTTGTCGTAGATATGAAAACACTTGCTCAGACCGTTAACGGCAATCGCTGTATTAGAGGACATCGGCAAATCCTTTACGCGTTTTTTGGAACCACGCAAATCCTAGCCAGAAGACAAGAGCTGCAGCGATATAGTAGAAACCGAGGTGAATGAAGCTGGGCAGTTCACCGCGGAAAAGCAACGCTCGCGTATCTTCGATCGCGGGTGTCAGGGGATTCAGAAACAGCAAGTGCCGGTATTGTTCCGGCAGCGCGGTGATGGGATAGAAAATCGGCGATAGGAACATCAGAACCGAGGTACATACCCCGATGATCTGACTGACATCTCGCAGATATACGCCCATCGAGGCGAGGAACCAGACGAGGCCTATGACAAAAATCAGCAGCGGCGCCAGAAACACCGGCAGCAGCAGAATTGTCAGGTGCAACTTGCCGAAAAAAATCAGGTAGGCAACCAACCAGACGCTCAGGCTGACAAGGAAGTGGAACATCGCAGCACCCAAGGTTACCCAAGGGAGAATTTCCAGCGGAAACACTACTTTCTTCACATAGTTGACGTTGCCGACGATCAGTCCTGGCGCTCTGTTGATGCACTCGGAAAACAGGTTGAACACAATCAACCCGGCAAACAGCATCAGGGCAAATTCGGTTTTGGAGCTACTGTCTACGCTCCACCTGGCTTTGAACACGACGCTGAAAACGAATGTATAGATCACCAGCATGACGATCGGATTGAACAGCGACCACAGCATGCCCATGATGGATCCGCGATAGCGCCCGACAATTTCACGCTGCACCAGCGCCCGGATCAGGCCTCTGTTGCGCCAGATGCCGCCTACCATCTCCTTCGGCGATGTTGAAAAATTCAGCATTGTGCACAAACCTCAAAAAAACCGAGGGAGTCCAGCTTCCCCAGCAAACGCTCTTGTTTGATGACTACTTGAGTGACCACAGAATTATTCCTGAAAGGAGCCAAAGCAACGTGAGTGTCAAATTCCATTGAACAGCGTCGCCAGCATCAGCCCCAGATTGCCCCATAAGGATTGCCGGTAGACTCCGGATCGTCGTAACCAGATGATCCGGGACAAGCCACGTGAGCGACGCGCCCGCTGGAAACAATCCAGCCTCGTCCTGCTTTCTTCATTGAGCTGCAGTCGATTCGACTCCAGCGCAGTAACATTCTTTTGATTCCAGCCGCGAAAACGACCACGAAACAACATGCGCAAACGACCGATCTGGGCGCGCAACCCCGAAGTCGCGCCAATCAGATTGGCGTCATGCTGGCGATAAAGAACGGTCGGTGAAAAATCGTAAAGAATCCTTCCACCGCTGCCGCTCACCAGCAGGTACGCCCACCAGTCGTGCGACACGATATCCACCCCGCTCCCCGCTCGCTGAAACAACTGACGAGCGACATCATTGAAGACCATCGTGTTGCCGCCGCCGACGCTCTCCACCAATGCATTGGAAAATCCCATGGGCCGGCTGAACAAGGGTGAAAGGCCAATGTGATTACCGCGCTCGTCGATCAGCTCGGTTCTGCCGCAGTAAAGCGCGGGCACATCGACCGGCGCTTGCGCCAATCGCTGCAAAGCCACTTCCAGCTTTGTTTGCTGCCAGATATCGTCCTGATCCGCCCACGCATAAAAGTCGGCATCAATTGACTCATCACAGGTAACAGTGAGGAAATTGGCTGCATAACCACGCCCCGGGCCGTGCTGAATCAATAGTTTGTCATGCCCCCAGCGCTCACCGAACTCGCGAAGCAATGCCAATGTCGAGTCAGATGAACCATCGTCCGAGACCACTACAAACCAGTGGGGGTAAGTTTGACGAGCGATGGATTCCAGTTGTTGAGCCAAAAAGCGCTCACCATTGAACGTACAGACAAGAATCGCAACACATCCCAAATGCGCCACCGAATCTTGCTGACTATCGTCTATACAGCGGCGATCCAAACTGTTGTTTTGGACAACCGGGGAAAGGGGGGCTACCACCGAGCACTCCGTTGCTGAAATGATAAAACTTTGCCTGCGCAAGTTCGTTCAATACATACGAAAACCTGGACAGTCGAACAAGCCTTATGAAACAGGCTCACACGCTGCTCCAAGCTGCGCAAAATTTGCAATTATAACGACGAAGCAGCGCCATTTGATAGCCCAGTGACATTACGCCTTCCCTATCTCCGACGCAGACCGAGAGATTTTAACCTTGATAATAATGAGCTCATGGCTCCAATGTTTCTGATGCCCCTTGCGTTGCGGGCATAGGGTAGCAAGAGGCCTTTGAGCAAAATAGGGGTGGCAGTTTGCCAAGTTCTCGACGCAGCGAGAGCCATCATCAGCTTCACCATTGCTTCGCACGGTAGTGCCCTGCCGTATTGCGCAATGCTTGATCCACGCTAATAGCCGGCAACCACCCAAGGATGGCCTGGGTTTTGCCGATATCGACCTGCAGAGAACCACACAAACGCTGCGCCAGATCCTGACGCCCGATCAGCGCTGCCCCCACCGTCATCAACGAAGACGGCAATGGCAGCAGGCGAGGCTTGACGTTCAGCGCGCCCGCCATTCGCCGAAGCAATTGCGTTGTAGAAAGGTCTTGCGCGTCACTGACCAGAAACACATGGCCGCCAGCGGCGGGATGCTTGATACACACAGTGATCAGATCGATGAGATTGCCGATAGCCACCAGACTGCGACGATTGTTGATCGCACCAAAAGGCAGCGGTATGCCGCGCTCAAGCCAACGCATCATATTGAGAAAGTTGGCTTTGACGCCTGGGCCATAGATCAGGGGCGGTCGGATAATCACGACTTCCATCCCTGTGTCCTGACTGATCTGCCTTAATGCGTCCTCCGCTTCACGCTTGGATATTCCGTAAGGATCGACCGGCGCCGGCGCATCATCAGCAGAAAACGGCGCACCCGGTAATGTTACCTCGCCGTTGACCTTGATCGAACTGATGAAAATGAAGCGTTTGACTCCGGATTTCGCCGCATGACGGGCAAGTCGCGCGGTGCCTTCGACGTTGACCTGTCGAAACGCCGCGAGCGGATCTGCAGCCACTTCATTCATGACATGCACGCGCGCCGCGCAATGGACGACTACATCAACATCTTCCAAAGGCGGTAGCGGGGAGTTTTCGTCCAACCCGAACGCCACTACCGGACAAAGACCGGCTAACCTCGTTTCGCCACGAACGGCGGCGACAGGCGTAAATACCTTATCGCGCAACAAACGAAATACGAGCGCCTCACCGACGAACCCGGTAGCACCTGTCACTAAAACACGAGAAGCGCTCATTTGGCTTTGTTTCCAATTACCGCTGTAGCCCAGCAAACACAGAAGAAAAATATCTTGTCGCGCACTCGACGCCGACACTTCCAGGCACTCAGTGAAAGGGTCAGCATCTGCCACCGCCCCAATGGCAGCCAGCGTCGGACAAACCGATCATTTTCAAGTCCGACCAAACGGACGATCCTTCTGACTTGGGAAAACCACCACCCGTCATGAATAGTCTTGTAGCGCGCAATCAGTGGATTAAGACCGGTATTGGCACCGACCTGATTTCGTTCATGCTGGCGATAACTCATGGACGGTCGATGGTCGATAAACCATTTGAAGCCCCGACTTCGGGCAAACGCATAGCAATACCAATCATGCAGGCTGACGTGCTGTAATTCCTGCCAGTCAGCCAGCATCGCGGTGCGCAGGGCGCTGACGAATGGGCGACTCAGCACATACGTGCAGCCCGGGCCAGCAGCTTCAAACAGAAAATCCCAAGGTGTCTGGCGCTGCGCCTTATCAAGCAGATGGGTGCGGCCGTCCGGCCAGAATGCGACGACATTGCTCGAATAGGCATCCACCGCGCGTGACCGAATCTCGCGCACCGCCCGCTCAAGCTTGTCCGGATACCAGATGTCATCCTGATCAGCAAATGCGACGAAATCGTAGCTCTCGATAGCTACATCACGGATCAGCCTGAAAAAATTCCGCGAAGCGCCTCCGAAAGAGCCGGCGGGCGGCAACACGACAACACCGGGATGCCGAGACGCGTATGCCGCGCACCACGCCTCGGTTCCATCGGTAGAAGTATCAATACTGATATAAACGCTTACATCGACACCCGACTGGCCAAGAATCGAGGCGAGTTGCTCTTCAATCCACTGCATTCCATTGAAGGCCGCCAGCAAAACCGCAACCTTGGGATGTTTTACTGGCATAACTTTCCTGCTCGGACTGGATAAACTTTCTCACTCGAACGACTTCGTTTTTACGAATCAGTGAGAAGGCGAGTCCAGCAACTTCTGCAAGTATTGGCCGTAACCGGTCTTCTTCAAGGCTTCAGCTTGCACACCCAACTGTTCGGCAGTGATCCAGCCGTTGTGGTAGGCGATTTCTTCCAGGCACGCGACTTTCAGGCCCTGGCGCTGTTCGATGGTATGTACGAAATGGCTGGCCTCAAGCAGAGAGTCGTGAGTGCCGGTATCCAGCCAGGCGAAACCACGCCCCAGCATTTCGACATTCAGTGTCTGCTGTTCGAGGTAAGCACGGTTGACGTCGGTGATTTCCAGCTCGCCACGCTCGGAAGGCTTGATCTTCTTGGCAATGTCGACGACCTGGTTGTCGTAGAAATAGAGACCGGTCACCGCGTAGCTGGATTTTGGCTTCAGCGGCTTTTCTTCGATGCTCAGGGCACGTCCGGATGCATCGAACTCCACCACACCAAAGCGCTCCGGATCGGAAACATGGTAGCCAAACACGGTCGCACCCTGCTGCCGGGCACAGGCCGAGCGCAAGTTGTCGGAGAAGTGCTGACCGTAAAAGATGTTGTCACCCAGGATCAGACAGCAAGGGTCGTTACCGATGAACTCTTCGCCGATGATGAACGCCTGAGCCAGCCCGTCCGGGCTTGGCTGCTCGGCATAGGTCAACTTCACGCCGTACAGGCTGCCATCACCCAGTAGCTTGCGGAAACATGGCAGATCTTCCGGCGTGGAGATGATCAGAATTTCACGCATTCCTGCGAGCATCAGTACCGACAGCGGATAAAAGATCATCGGCTTGTCGTAGATTGGCAGCATCTGCTTGGAAACGCCGAGTGTCAGCGGGTGCAGGCGCGTGCCCGAACCACCGGCGAGAATGATGCCTTTACGATTTGTCGTGGTCATTTATTCAGAACTTCCCTAAGCATTCGGGTTACACCACTTTGCCAATCCGGCAAGTGTAGAGAAAAATTGTCGCGCAGTTTTTGAGTATCCAGTCGGGAATTCAAAGGACGGCGCGCAGGTGTCGGGTAAGCGGTGGTATCGATGGGATTGATCGCCGTGACGGCAAGCGCTTCACCATTGGCCTTGGCAAAGTCAATCACATGGCTGGCATAACCGTGCCAGGAGACTTCGCCGGCGGCGGCCAAATGATAGAGCCCAGCCAGTTCCGGACGCAGCAGGACCTGCCCAATAGCCTGCGCGGTGACGTCGGCGATCAGCTCAGCACCGGTCGGCGCGCCAATCTGATCGGCGATCACACCCAGTGTTTCGCGATCCTTGGCCAGACGCAGCATGGTCTTGGCAAAATTGTTGCCACGCGCGGCATAGACCCAACTGGTACGAAAGATCAGGTGCTTGCAGCCCGAAGCGACGATCGCCTGCTCGCCCGCCAGCTTGCTGGCGCCGTAATGATTCACCGGCGATACCGCATCGGTCTCCCGCCACGGCGTCAAGCCTTCACCACTGAACACATAGTCGGTGGAATAGTGAACCAGCCACGCACCCAGTGTTGCGGCTTCCTGCGCCATCACCTGAGTAGCGAGACCGTTGACGCGATCAGCCAGTTCGATGTCGGATTCGGCCTTATCGACAGCGGTGTAAGCTGCTGCATTGACGATAACGTCGGGTTTGACCTGACGAATCGTCGCGCGAAGTGCATCGAGGTCGGATAAATCGCCGCTCAAGCTGCCTACTGGATGACGATCCAGGGCAATCAATTCGCCAACAGGTGCCAGGGAGCGTTGCAACTCCCAGCCTACCTGGCCATTTTTGCCTAGCAGTAGGATTTTCATGCTTTGTTCGAACGATCTGCGTAGTTCTGATCGATCCACTGCTGGTAGCTGCCGCTCTTCACGTGAGCAACCCACTCGGTGTTCTGCAGGTACCATTCAACCGTTTTGCGAATGCCGGTATCGAAGGTTTCTTCCGGCGTCCAGCCCAACTCCCGCTGAATCTTGCTGGCATCAATTGCGTAGCGCTGGTCATGACCAGGACGATCCTGCACGTAAGTGATCAAGCTTGCGTGCGGACGATACGCGGAGTCTGGACGAAGCTCATCAAGCAGCGCACAAAGCGTATGAACAACTTCAATGTTCTGCTTCTCGTTGTGACCACCGATGTTGTAAGTCTCACCAATGACACCTTCGGTGACGACTTTATACAACGCACGTGCATGGTCTTCCACGTAGAGCCAGTCACGAACCTGGTTGCCTTTGCCATAAACAGGCAACGGCTTGCCTTCCAAAGCATTGAGGATGATCAGCGGGATCAACTTCTCGGGGAAGTGGCAAGGACCGTAGTTGTTCGAGCAGTTGGTGACCAGAGTCGGCAGGCCATAGGTGCGAGCCCACGCGCGCACGAGATGATCGGAACTGGCTTTGCTGGCCGAGTATGGCGAGCTTGGCTGGTAGGGCGTGGTTTCAGTGAACAGGTCTTCCGGGCCTTCCAGGTCGCCATACACTTCGTCAGTGGAAATGTGATGGAAGCGAAAGTTGGCTTTACGTGCATCATCAAGCGCAGCCCAGTAATGACGAGCCGCCTCGAGCAACGTGTAAGTGCCGATGATGTTGGTTTGAATGAATTCGGAAGGCCCCGAAATCGAACGATCAACGTGCGACTCTGCAGCAAGATGCATGATCGCATCCGGCTGATGCTCTCGCAGGACGCGGTCGATTTGATCGCGATCACAGATATCAACGCGTTCGAATGCGTATCGCGAGTCCTGGCTGACTTCAGCCAAAGACTCCAGGTTACCGGCGTAAGTCAGCTTGTCGACATTGACGACAGAATCGGCGGTGTTGGAAATGATGTGGCGAATGACTGCCGAGCCGATGAACCCGGCGCCGCCGGTAACTAGAATTTTCACGCGAAAGCATACCCTTGAGCTGCGGACAGTGACACCAACGAGCACTGTCTAATCCATGAATGCAGAAGCCATCAAATTAGAGGCTTCCGTCAGAGTCAGTCTGAATCGACGTGGGAATAGGCCACTATCGAACAAGGGCTGCATTTTACAGCTTAATGAAGGTTTTACTAATGGATATAGACAGGCAGAGGCGCAATTTCGACAGATGCCCTGCACCTGTCGTTTTCAGACAAGGCGCTTGCGTGCAGCTCTGGACGAGCGTCCCAGGAACCAGCCGAGAATCGGGCCGATAAACATGCCGATCAGCAATGCCACGACAACAACCAACGACACCGGAAGTTGCGGCCCGGACCAACCTAGAAACAACAACGACACCGCCTGCTGGTTTTCAAGGACAAAGGCCAGAACAACCAAGACAAGCAACAAAACGAAAACGCCAAGAAGTATGCGCTTGAGATTACGCATGAGCATCTCCCTGATATTCAGCAGCGAGGATCAAACGCCCTCCTCCTCTTCCTCGTTCACACGATCGCGCAGTTCTTTGCCCGGCTTGAAGTGTGGAACGAACTTACCGTCAAGGCTGACGGACTGACCGGTCTTTGGATTGCGCCCTACACGCGGCGCGCGATAATGCAGTGAGAAGCTGCCAAACCCACGGATCTCGATACGATCACCGGTGGCCAGACACTGGGACATTTGTTCAAGCATGGTCTTGATGGCCAGCTCCACATCCTTGGAGGAGAGCAGCCCTTGATGGGTGACAATTCGTTCGATCAACTCCGACTTCGTCATATTTTTCCCTTCTTTTTCAAGCAGCTAGATCAGCGCTTGAAAGGTTTTAGCACGCCCGGAAGATTTTGAACAGCCCAGGGATTGACATATCTTCCTTAGCGTCAAAACGCCCATTTGCAGAGCATCAGATCACCAAACCGGTTCACCGCACTCAGCGACAGATCACCAGCATGGTACGCGTCACGTAGCCAGCTGGATTGAAGCCAAAGGGAAACTCATCTTCATCCTTAGCGTCATCAGATCGCGTCACCACCTTATAGCCAGCGCCCTTGCACTCTTTCGCTGCACGCTTCTGGCACTTTTCCCAGCCCGAGCCCAAACCGGAACAATCGACTTCAATACCACTGACCCCGCGCACCGCATGGCTCTTGGCACTTGTAGTACAGCCAGCGCACAACAAGATCGCTATGAGGACAATAAACTTGTTCATCCACTTCCTTATGCCAGGCAACTGCCCGACTACTGCGCACCCAAGTCCAAGCTTAGTCGCGAATAGACGATTGATCCGAATAAAGAAACAGACAGCCCAAACGTGAGATTGGTTTCACTGGAAACCTGACCTGCCGCCAAATTGCGGGCACAAAAAAGGGCGACCGAAGTCGCCCTTTT
Organism: Pseudomonas sp. GM80; assembly: GCF_000282515.1. Taxonomy (GTDB): domain Bacteria; phylum Pseudomonadota; class Gammaproteobacteria; order Pseudomonadales; family Pseudomonadaceae; genus Aquipseudomonas. The sequence goes on along the minus strand of NZ_AKJD01000054.1, from coordinate 47,231 downwards.
TCATGATCAAGCAGAACTTAGTTCTGTTTGGCCATTGCTTGCTTCAGCAGTGCAGCCATGGTGGTGTCAACTGCTTCGCCTTCCGGAGCTGCTTTCAGGCTCTGGATAGCTTCTTTCTCTTCAGCGTCGTCTTTCGACTTGATGGAGAGTTGGATCACGCGGCTCTTACGATCAACGCTGATGATCTTGGCTTCTACTTCTTCGCCTTCTTTCAGAACGTTGCGCGCGTCTTCAACGCGGTCACGGCTGATTTCGGAGGCTTTCAGAGTCGCTTCGATATCGTCGGCCAGAACGATGATGGCGCCTTTGGCGTCAACTTCTTTCACAGTGCCTTTAACGATGGCGCCTTTGTCGTTAACCGAGACGTACTCGGAGAACGGATCGCTTTCCAGCTGCTTGATACCCAGGGAGATACGCTCGCGCTCTGGGTCAACCGACAGGATAACGGTGTCCAGCTCGTCGCCCTTCTTGAAACGACGTACGGCTTCTTCGCCCACTTCGTTCCAGGAGATGTCGGACAGGTGAACCAGACCGTCGATGCCGCCGTCCAGACCAATGAAGATACCGAAATCGGTGATCGACTTGATGGTGCCGGAGATTTTATCGCCCTTGTTGAACTGGCCAGAGAAATCTTCCCATGGGTTAGATTTGCACTGCTTGATGCCCAGGGAGATACGACGACGCTCTTCGTCGATGTCCAGAACCATAACTTCCACTTCGTCGCCGACTTGTACGACTTTCGAAGGGTGGATGTTCTTGTTGGTCCAGTCCATTTCCGATACGTGTACCAGACCTTCAACGCCTTCTTCCAGCTCAGCGAAGCAGCCGTAGTCGGTCAGGTTGGTTACACGAGCGGTAACGCGAGTGCTTTCTGGGTAACGGGCTTTGATAGCAACCCATGGATCTTCGCCCAGTTGCTTCAGGCCCAGGGAAACACGGTTGCGTTCGCGATCGTATTTCAGAACCTTGACGTCGATTTCGTCACCAACGTTAACGATCTCGGAAGGATGCTTGATGCGCTTCCAGGCCATGTCGGTGATGTGCAGCAGGCCGTCCACGCCACCCAGATCGACGAATGCGCCGTAATCGGTGAGGTTTTTGACGATACCTTTGACTTGCTGGCCTTCCTGCAAGGATTCCAGCAGAGCTTCACGCTCGGCGGAGTTCTCGGCTTCCAGGACGCTGCGACGGGAAACGACAACGTTGTTGCGCTTCTGGTCCAGCTTGATGACCTTGAATTCCAGCTCTTTGCCTTCCAGGTGCGTGGTGTCGCGCACTGGACGGACATCAACCAGGGAACCTGGCAGGAACGCACGGATGCCGTTAACGTCGACAGTGAAGCCGCCTTTAACCTTACCGTTGATAACGCCCTTGACCACTTCCTCAGCTGCGAAGGCTGCTTCCAGAACGATCCAGCACTCAGCGCGCTTGGCTTTTTCACGGGACAGCTTGGTTTCACCGAAACCGTCTTCAACCGAGTCCAGAGCAACGTGAACTTCGTCACCGACATTGATAGTCAGATCGCCAGCGTCGTTGTAGAACTGCTCAAGCGGGATGAGTGCTTCAGACTTCAGGCCAGCGTGAACGGTTACCCAGCGAGCTTGGTAATCGATATCAACGATAACACCGGTGATGATGGAGCCTGCCTGAAGGTTCAGGGTTTTTAGGCTTTCTTCAAAGAGTTCCGCAAAGCTTTCGCTCATTTTAATTCCTGTAAATGAGGGCGAAGGATACGCCCATCTCCACACCCCAGACGGTGTGGGTTAGTTTCAAATAAAAGAAGCGCCACAGGACTATGACTGGTCCCCTGCAACCTTCTTGGTCACCCGGCGATATCGCGAATGGCGATCTCGCTCATGATGCGTTCAAGCACCTGATCAATGGACAACTCCGTGGAATCCAGCTGTATGGCGTCAGCCGCCGGCTTAAGCGGGGCTACCGCTCGCTGGGTGTCACGCTCATCGCGTGCACGGATCTCATCTAGCAGACTCGACAGACTAACACCCTCGACTTTGCCCTTCAACTGCAAATATCGACGGCGCGCCCTCTCCTCGGCACTCGCGGTGAGGAAAATCTTCAGCGGCGCACTTGGAAAAACCACCGTGCCCATATCGCGACCGTCGGCCACCAAGCCCGGCGCCTCCTGGAAAGCGCGCTGACGCTGCAGCAGCGCCTCGCGTACAGCCGGCAATGCCGCCACTTGCGAAGCACCGGAACCGATGCTCTCGGTGCGAATGACATCGCTGACTTCGTCACCTTCCAGGATGATCCGCTGCAACTGACCGTCGGTCGCCGCGATGAACTGCACATCCAGATGAGCGGCCAGTTTTTTCAGCAGCTCTTCATTGGTCAGGTCAACACCATGATTGTGCGCAGCAAACGCCAGCAAGCGGTACAGCGCACCCGAATCCAGCAGATTCCAGCCCAGACGCTTGGCCAGAATCCCGGCGACCGTGCCTTTGCCCGAGCCGCTTGGCCCATCGATGGTAATGACCGGTGCAATGTTTTTCACGACTGAGCCTCTTGTGCCACACGAATACCGACCTGCGCGCACAACGCGAGGAAGTTCGGGAACGACGTCGCGACGTTGGCGCAATCATGGATGCGGATCGGCGCAGTGGCGCGCAGCGAGGCCACGCTGAAAGCCATCGCAATGCGGTGATCGCCGTGACCATGCACTTCGCCGCCGCCGATCTGGCCACCGTCGATGATGATGCCGTCCGGGGTCGGTTCACACTTGACGCCCAGCGCCAGCAAACCGTCCGCCATGACCTGGATACGATCCGATTCCTTGACGCGCAGTTCTTCAGCGCCGGTCAACACAGTGCGCCCTTCGGCACAGGCAGCGGCGACGAACAGTACCGGGAACTCGTCGATGGCCAGCGGAACCAGCTCCTCGGGAATCTCGATACCCTTGAGTTTAGCTGCTCGCACGCGCAGGTCAGCCACAGGCTCGCCGCCGACTTCGCGCTGGTTTTCCAGGGTGATGTCCGCACCCATCAGGCGCAGGATGTCGATGACGCCGGTACGGGTCGGGTTGATGCCGACGTGCTCGAGCACCAGCTCCGAACCTTCGGCGATCGAGGCTGCGACGAGGAAGAACGCCGACGACGAGATGTCACCCGGTACTTCAATATGGGTCGCCGTCAACTTGCCGCCGGATTCAACCGAAGCCGTCGCGCCTTCAACGCTGACCGGGTAACCGAAGCCGCGCAGCATGCGCTCGGTATGATCACGAGTCGGGGCCGGCTCGGTCACGGTGGTCTTGCCTTCGGCGTACAGACCGGCGAGCAGCAGGCAGGATTTCACCTGGGCACTGGCCATCGGCATGGTGTAAGTCACGCCTTTAAGCTTGTGTCCGCCACGAATGGTCATCGGTGGACGACCTTCAGCAGCGGTTTCGATCACGGCGCCCATTTCTCGCAGCGGATTGGCCACGCGATTCATTGGACGCTTGGACAGCGACGCATCGCCAGTCAAAGTGCTGTCGAAGTTTTGCGCGGCCAGCAGGCCGGACAGCAGACGCATCGAAGTACCGGAGTTGCCCAGGTAGATCGGGCCCGGCGCCGGTTTCAGACCATGCAGGCCGACACCATGAATGGTCACGCGGCCGTGGTGCGGGCCTTCGATGACCACGCCCATGTCACGGAACGCCTGCAAGGTCGCCAGGGCGTCTTCGCCCTCGAGGAAGCCTTCGACTTCGGTGACGCCTTCGGCCAGCGAACCGAGCATGATCGAACGGTGGGAAATCGATTTGTCACCCGGTACGCGAATCCGACCGGACAGGCGGCCACCAGGTTGAGCCAGGAAGATCAGATCGTTGGAATTCATAGCGTCCACATAGGCCCTGCGGGCCAGGATTTTACTGAAATGCTCGCGGGCAACCCGGGCGCGAGTGAAAACGCCCAACAATTGGTGCCCATCCCCTGCATCGACCGCGTCGCGCAAGGCGTCGAGGTCGCTGCGAAATGTATCGAGTGTGCGCAGGACAGCCTCGCGGTTGGCGAGGAAGATGTCGTGCCACATCACCGGGTCGCTTCCGGCAATTCTTGTGAAATCGCGGAAACCACCGGCAGCGTAACGGAAGATCTCAAGGTTTTCATTGCGCTTGGCCAACGAATCGACCAGACCAAAGGCCAGCAAATGCGGCAGATGGCTGGTCGCGGCCAACACTTCATCGTGACGCTCGACTTGCATGTGCTCGACGTCGGCGCCCAATTCGCGCCACAGACGATCAACCACCGCCAGTGCAGCCGGATCGGTTTGCTCGAGCGGCGTGAGAATCACTTTGTGACGACGGAACAGCTCAGCATTGGAGGCTTCCACCCCGCTCTGCTCGGAACCGGCAATCGGATGGCCCGGCACGAAACGCGGCGGCATCGCGCCAAACGCCTCGGTTGCCGCGCGCACCACATTGCCTTTGGCGCTGCCGACGTCGGTCAGAATCGCCGAGCCCAGATCCATGCTCGCCAGACGCGCGAGCACTTTTTCCATGGCCAGAATCGGCACCGCCAGCTGAATTACGTCAGCACCCTGGCAAGCCGCTGCCAAGTCATCTTCACAACGATCGACCACACCCAACTCGACCGCGAGCTTGCGCGATTGCGGATCGAGATCGACCCCGACCACTTCACGGCACACACCGCTTTCCCGCAAGCCTTTGGCAAACGAACCACCGATCAACCCCAGACCGACCACCACAAGGCGACCGATCATAGGTGCAGCAGATTGCATTGCAGTGACATCACCCACGAGCCAGAACCTTGCGCAGCGCTTCAAGGAAACGGCTGTTTTCCGCTGGCAGACCGATGGTCACCCGCAGGTGGTTCGGCATGCCGTAATTGGCCACTGGACGCACGATCACGCCTTCGCGCAGCAAGCCCTGGAATACAGGGGCCGCAACCTGGCCGAGATCGACGCAGATGAAGTTGCCTTTCGACTCGATCCAGCCCAGATCCAGCTCACGAAAACCGGCCTGCAACTGCTGCATGCCCGACTCGTTGAGCTGACGGCTTTGCGCCAGATACTCCTCGTCTTTCAACGCTGCGCAGGCTGCTGCCAACGCGAGGCTGTTGACGTTGAACGGCTGGCGAACGCGGTTCAGCACGTCAGCAACAACCGGAGTCGACAGGCCGTAGCCAACGCGCAACGCCGCCAAGCCGTAAGCCTTGGAGAAGGTGCGCGAAACCAGCAGATTCGGGTACGCGGCGAGGAAATCCAGACCATCAGGCAGATCGCTGCCTTCGGCGTACTCGATGTACGCCTCATCCAGCACCACCAACACGTGCTCCGGAACATCCTGGAGGAACTCGTCCAGCGCTTCAGCGCCGAACCAGGTGCCAGTCGGGTTGTTCGGGTTGGCGATGAACACCACGCGGGTGTTGGCATCAATGGCCGCGAGCATTGCAGGCAAGTCATGCCCCCAATTCTTGGCCGGCACCACTTTGGCTTGCGCGCCGACCGCCTGAGTAGCGATCGGGTAAACCGCGAATGCGTGCTCGCTGAACACCGCATTCAAGCCCGGCGCCAGATAGGCACGCGCGACCAGTTCAAGAATGTCATTGGAACCGTTGCCCAGCGTGACCTGATTCAGCTCGACGCGGCACTGCTCGGCCAGCAAGGATTTCAATGCGAAACCATTGCCATCCGGATAACGGGTCAGCTCGGCCAGCTCTTCACGGATCGCCGCCAAGGCTTTCGGACTGGCGCCCAGCGGGTTTTCGTTGCTCGCCAGTTTGACGATTTTCGCCGGATCCAGATCCAGCTCGCGCGCCAGTTCGTCCACAGGCTTGCCCGGAACGTACGGCGAAAGTTGTTGCACGCCCGGCTGTGCCAGAGCGAGGAAGTTGCCACTCATTTGCTACCGCCCCTTAGAGAACTGCTTTCGGGTAGGAACCCAGCACTTTGAGTGCTACTGCTTCCTGACTGATCTTTTCCAGCACACCTTTAATCAACGGATCACGGTGGTGGCCGACGAAGTCGATGAAGAATACGTAAGTCCATTTGCCGCTGCGCGATGGACGGGTTTCGATGCGGGTCAGGTCGATCCCGTTGTCGTGGAACGGCACCAGCAGCTCGTGCAGCGCGCCGGGTTTGTTGCTCATCGACACGATGATCGAGGTCTTGTCGTCGCCGGTCGGCGGCACTTCCTGATTACCGATCATCAGGAAGCGCGTCGAGTTGTCCGGACGGTCTTCGATCTTCTCGGCCAGACGGGTCAGGCCATACAGCCCTGCCGCCATATCACCGGCAATCGCCGCCGAATTCCACTCGCCTTTAACCCGCTTGGCCGCTTCGGCGTTGCTGGAAACCGCGACGCGTTCAACATTCGGGTAATGCGCGTCCAGCCACTTGCGGCACTGGGCCAGCGACTGCGCGTGGGAATAGATGCGGCTGATGCTGTCGGTCTTGGTGTTTTCACCAACCAACAGGTGATGGTGAATACGCAGCTCGACTTCGCCACAGATGACCATGTCGTGTTCGAGGAAGCTGTCCAGCGTGTGATTGACCGCGCCTTCGGTGGAGTTTTCCACCGGCACCACGCCAAAATTCACCGCACCGGCCGCCACTTCACGGAACACTTCGTCGATCGCCGCCATCGGCTTGCTGATGACGGCGTGGCCGAAGTGTTTCATGGCTGCGGCTTGGGTGAAGGTGCCTTCAGGGCCGAGGTAAGCCACTTTCAGCGGCTGCTCCAGCGCCAGGCACGACGACATGATTTCGCGGAACAACCGCGCCATCTCTTCGTTGCCCAGCGGCCCCTGATTGCGCTCCATCACCCGCTTGAGCACCTGAGCTTCGCGCTCAGGACGATAGAACACCGGCACTTCGCCTTCGGCCAGCGAGGCCATCTTTACTCGCGCGACTTCCTGGGCGCAACGCGCACGCTCACTGATCAGCTCCATGACTTTGGTGTCCAGAGCGTCAATGCGAACGCGCAGTGCCTTGAGTTCTTGCTCGGACATCAGCCGTGTTCCTTCTCGAATTCAGCCATGTACGCCACCAGCGCGTTGACCGCGTTGATGTCGACGGCGTTGTAGATGGAGGCGCGCATGCCGCCCACGGAGCGGTGGCCTTTCAGATTGAGCAGGCCGCGTTCTTCGGCACCGACGAGGAATGGCTTGTCCAGACGATCATCGGCCAGACGGAACGGCACGTTCATCCACGAGCGGTCCGACTTGTTGATCGGGTTGCTGTAGAGGCCGCTGGCGTCGATGAAGTCATACAGCGTGCGCTGTTTGACGTCGTTGAGTTTGGCGATCGCGTCGACGCCACCCTGCTCCTTCAGCCACTGGAACACCAGACCGGACAGGTACCAGGCCAGGGTCGGCGGGGTGTTGTACATCGAGCCGTTATCTGCGGCGACTTTGTAGTCGAGCATGGTCGGGCACAGCGCACGCGCCTTGCCGAGCAAGTCTTCGCGGATGATGTTGACGACGATGCCGCTCGGGCCGATGTTCTTCTGGGCGCCAGCGTAGATCATGCCGAAGCGCGAGATATCGACCGGGCGCGACAGAATGTCGGAAGACATGTCAGCCACCAGCGGCACGTCACCGACTTCCGGGATCCACTGGAATTCCAGACCGCCGATGGTTTCGTTCGGCGCGTAGTGAACGTAAGCGGCGTCTTTCGACAGCTTCCACTCGTTCTGGCCCGGGATGGCGAAATAGTCGTAAGGCTTGGCGGTGGCGGCGACGTTGACGCGGCCGTAGCGCGAGGCTTCTTCGATGGCTTTCTGCGACCAGATACCGGTGTCGATATAGTCGGCCGAGCCGCCTTCAGGCAACAGGTTCAGTGGAATCTGCGCGAATTGCTGGCTGGCGCCACCTTGCAGAAACAGCACTTTGTAGTTCGACGGGATATTCAGCAGGTCACGCAGATCCTGCTCGGCCTGGGTGGCAATGGACACGAACTCATCGCTGCGATGGCTCATTTCCATGACCGACAGACCCTTGCCGTGCCAATCAAGGAGTTCACCCTGGGCGCGCTGCAGGACAGCTTCAGGAAGCGCCGCAGGACCGGCGCAGAAGTTATAGGCTCGCTTGCTCACATCCAATCTCGCTCTGATTTGGTGGTCACTTAAATCTTTTAGTCTGCGGATGATCGTTCCCACGCTCTGCGTGGGAATGCATCCAATGACGCTCTGCATCATGGGACGCGGAGCGTCCCGAGCGGCATTCCCACGCAAAGCGTGGGAACGATCCCGTGCAGTGTTGCAAATTTTCAAACAGGACAAATAACAAGGGGGCGAATTTTCATCCGCCCCCTTGGTTGCCCGCTTATTCTTGCGGTTCTTCGTCTGCTGCGGCGTCGAGTTGCTGGTCTTCAACAGCATCGTCGATCACGACGGTGCCTTCGAATTCCTCGCCCTCTTCCCCCTCAAGCTCTTCACCTTCGATTTCCGAAGGCTCCTGAACCCGCTCCAGCCCGACCAGGGTTTCATCCTTGGCCAGTTTGATCAGCGTCACACCTTGCGTGTTACGACCCAGGCTCGACACTTCGTCGACACGGGTACGCACCAATGTGCCCTGATCGGAGATCAGCATGATCTCTTCACCGTCCTGCACCTGAACCGCGCCGACCAGACGGCCGTTACGTTCGTTGCTGACCATGGCGATAACGCCCTGACCGCCACGCTTGTACTCAGGGAACTCGGTGATCGCCGTACGCTTGCCATAGCCGCGCTCGGAAGCGGTGAGGATTTCGCTGCCTTCTTCCGGAATCAGCATGGAGATCAGCTTCTGCCCTTCTGGCAGACGCATGCCACGCACACCGCGGGCGGTACGGCCCATGGCGCGAACTTCGGATTCCTTGAAGCGCGTTACCTTGCCGCCGTCGGAGAACAGCATGATTTCCTGCTCGCCGTCGGTGACAGCAGCGGAGATCAGGATGTCGCCTTCGTCCAGCTCCAGCGCGATCAGGCCGACGCTGCGCTGACGACTGAAGGCCACCAGCGGAGTTTTCTTCACGGTGCCGTTGGCGGTCGACATGAAGATGAACGGTGCTTTCTTGCGGTCAGCAGCTTTGATACGGGCACGACGTTCTTCGTCGGTCTCGTTGCTGTTTTCGATTTCTTCTACATCAACCTCAACGCCTTCAGCCTCTTCTTCTTCAGCCTGACGCTTCATGGCTTCGAGATCGACCGGCAACATGGTGGTGATGTATTCGCCTTCGCTCAATGGCAGAAGGTTGACCAGCGGACGACCACGGGCAGCGCGGGACGCTTCCGGGATTTCGTAGGTCTTGAGCCAGTACACCTTGCCCTTGCTGGAGAACAGCAGCAGCGTGGTGTGGCTGTTGGCAACCAGCAGGTGAGCGATGTAGTCCTCATCCTTGACGCCGGTGGCCGATTTGCCTTTGCCGCCACGACGCTGAGCCTGGTACGCAGCCAATGGCTGGGTCTTGGCGTAGCCACCGTGGGAGATGGTCACGACGCGCTCTTCTTCCGGGATCATGTCACCCAGGGTCAGATCGAGACGGGCATCGAGAATCTCGGTGCGGCGCACGTCGCCGTATTCGGCACGAATCACTTCCAGCTCTTCGCGGATCACTTCCATCAGGCGCACAGCGCTGTTGAGGATGCGGATCAGCTCGCCGATCTGGTTGAGAATCTCTTGATACTCGGCCAGCAGTTTTTCGTGTTCCAGACCGGTCAGACGGTGCAGACGCAGTTCCAGAATGGCTTGCGCCTGTTCTGGCGACAGGAAGTACTTGCCTTCGCGCAGACCGTATTGCGGATCCAGAGTCTCAGGACGGCAGGAATCAGCACCGGCACGCTCAACCATCGCAACCACGGCGGAGGATTCCCACGCGGTGCTGATCAGCGCTTCCTTGGCTTCCGACGGCGTCGGCGAAGCCTTGATCAGCGCGATGACCGGGTCGATGTTCGACAGGGCAACGGCCTGACCTTCGAGGATGTGACCACGCTCGCGCGCCTTGCGCAGTTCGAAAACGGTACGGCGGGTGACCACTTCGCGACGGTGACGGACGAAGGCTTCCAGCAGATCCTTGAGGTTCAGGATGCGTGGGCGGCCGTCGATCAGCGCAACGATGTTGATGCCGAATACCGATTGCAGCTGGGTCTGGGCGTAGAGGTTGTTGAGGATCACCTCAGGCACTTCGCCGCGACGCAGTTCGATCACGACGCGCATACCGTCCTTGTCGGACTCGTCGCGCAGTTCGGTGATGCCTTCCAGCTTCTTCTCTTTGACCAGCTCGGCGATCTTCTCGATCAGGCGCGCCTTGTTCAACTGGTAAGGGAGTTCGGTGATAACGATTTGCTGACGGCCACCGACCTTGTCGATGTCTTCAATGATCGAGCGGGCGCGCATGTAAATACGGCCGCGACCAGTGCGGTACGCTTCGATGATGCCGGCGCGACCGTTGATGATCGCCGCGGTCGGGAAATCCGGGCCGGGGATGTATTGCATCAGTTCATCGACGGTCAGCTCAGGGTTGTCGATGAGCGCCAGGCAACCGTCGATGACTTCACCGAGGTTGTGCGGCGGGATGTTGGTCGCCATGCCCACAGCGATACCGCTGGAGCCGTTGACCAGCAGGTTGGGAATACGGGTCGGCATGACCGCCGGGATCATTTCGGTGCCGTCGTAGTTCGGCACCCAGTCCACGGTTTCTTTGTGCAGGTCGGCCAGCAGTTCGTGCGCCAGCTTGGTCATGCGCACTTCGGTGTATCGCATCGCCGCAGCGTTGTCGCCGTCGACCGAACCGAAGTTACCCTGACCGTCTACCAGCAGATAGCGCAGGGAGAAAGGCTGGGCCATACGAACGATGGTGTCGTACACGGCAGTATCACCGTGCGGGTGATACTTACCGATCACGTCGCCGACAACACGGGCAGATTTCTTGTACGGCTTGTTGTAGTCGTTGCCCAGCTCGCTCATCGCGAACAGTACGCGACGGTGCACGGGCTTGAGGCCATCGCGCGCATCCGGCAGTGCACGGCCGACGATTACGCTCATCGCGTAGTCGAGGTAGGACTGCTTCAGCTCGTCTTCGATATTGACCGGGAGGATTTCTTTGGCCAGTTCGCCCATGAGAAGCCTGATTCCTTTTTCTGGTGAAACTTCGTCATATCCATGTGGGAGCAACGAAGCTCGTCGGGGCCGGCCGAGTGCCATGCGCCGACTTACGACAAATCAACATTGGATCGCGGATTTGCGCAGTAAAGACAGCTTCGTGAAGCTGCCTCGGAAAACGCCGGATGTTATCACAAAGGCCGCCACGCACCTATCCCCCAGATGCGCATGGAGCATAGTTAGTTGACCGGTGACAGGCTTAACGGGGACGAGAGAGGCTCAGAGCTTCTTTGAGCGTAGATTTGTGGTGTGGATTAGCGATGTTTATTGACATTCGAGGGTAGGCACACATGTAGGAGCTGCCGAAGGCTGCGATCTTTTGATTTTGTTTTTAGAAGATAAAGTCAAAAGATCGCAGCCTTCGGCAGCTCATACATTGAGTGTCACCGCATTAGTGCAGGCGCTTGCGGCACATCAACTGGGCCATTTTGGCGGTATCCGGGCGCTCGACGATGCCTTTCTCGGTGACGATCGCGTCGATAAGGTCGGCCGGCGTCACGTCAAACACCGGGTTGAACGCTTCAACGTCGGCACCGACGCGCTTGCCGCCGACTTCCAGCAGCTCGGCGCCATCACGTTCTTCGATCGGAATGTCATCACCGCTGGCCAGGTTCATGTCGATGGTCGAGCTCGGCGCCACGACCATGAAACGCACGCCGTGGTGCATGGCGTTGACCGCCAGTTGATAGGTGCCGATCTTGTTCGCCACGTCACCGTTGGCGGTAATGCGGTCGGCGCCAACGATCACCCAGGTCACACCTTTGGTTTTCATGATGTGTGCAGCAGCGGAGTCGGCATTCAGGGTGACCGGAATGCCTTCGTTAGCCAGTTCCCACGCAGTCAAACGCGAGCCTTGCAGCCACGGGCGGGTTTCATCGGCGTAAACGCGCTCGACCATGCCTTCAATAAAGGCTGCGCGAATCACACCCAGCGCGGTACCGAAACCGCCCGTAGCCAGCGCGCCGGTGTTGCAGTGGGTCAGAATCGCCTGCGCATTGCCCTGATGCTTGCGGATCAGGTCGACGCCGAGCTGCGCCATGGTCAGATTCGCTTCCCGATCGCTTTCATGAATGGCAATCGCCTCGGCTTCCAGCGCCGCCAGCGGATCGGCATTTTCTTTCAAACGATCGAGGCGATCGTGCATACGACCGAGCGCCCAGAACAGGTTGACCGCAGTCGGACGGGAATCAGCCAGCAAGGCGAAATCCTCTTCCAGCGCTGTGTACCAGTCACCACCTTCAGCGATCCGCGTGCGCGCCGCGAGCACGATGCCGTAGGCCGCACTGATGCCGATGGCCGGCGCGCCACGCACCACCATCGAGCGAATCGCCTCAGCCACGCCGGCGGCGCTGGTGTAGGCAATCCACGTTTCTTCGAACGGCAAAATACGCTGATCCAGCAGGTGCAGCGCGCCGTCTCGCCACTCGATGGCCTTCACTTTCTCCGCAGCCAACAGTCGATCGCGCATCCCACACCCCGCACTCATGAACAAAAGCCGCCGATTATAGCGATCCCCCCGCGAAGACGCTCGGGTATACTTCGCCATCCTTTACAAAAGCACTGGAACCGACCCTCGATGCCGAAACCTGCCATTGCGCTCGACTTATTATTGCTGCCGACCTGGCTGGTACCCGTCGAACCCGCTGGCGTTGTGCTCAAGGAGCATGGCCTGGGCATCCGCGACGGTCGCATCGTGTTTATCGGCCCGCGCGCCGAAGCATTGAAGTGTAACGCCACAGAAGTTCGCGAACTGCCGGATGTGCTGCTCGCCCCCGGCCTGATCAACGCCCACGGCCACGCAGCAATGACGCTGTTCCGTGGCCTGGCCGATGATCTGCCGCTGATGACCTGGCTGGAAAACCACATCTGGCCGGCCGAAGCGAAATGGGTCGACGAAGATTTTGTCCGCGATGGCACTGATCTGGCCATCGCCGAGCAGATCAAGGGCGGCATCACCTGCTTCTCGGACATGTATTTTTTCCCGAAAGTCGCCAGCGAGCGCGTGCACAACAGCGGCATTCGTGCGCAAATCGCGATTCCGATCCTCGATTTCCCGATCCCGGGCGCCAGCAGTGCCGATGAAGCGATTCGCCAAGGCGTCGAGCTGTTCGGCGACTTGAAGCATCACGAACGCATCAAGATCACCTTCGGCCCTCATGCACCGTACACCGTCGGCGACGAGAATCTGGAAAAAATCCGCGTGATCGCCGAGGAACTGGACGCGTCGATCCACATGCACGTCCACGAAACCGCGTTCGAAGTCCAGCAAGCGCTGGAGCAGCGCGGCGAACGCCCGCTGGCCCGCCTCGGTCGCCTGGGCCTGCTCGGCCCACGCTTCCAGGCCGTGCACATGACCCAGATCAGCGATGACGACCTGGCGCTGCTGGTAGAAAGCAACACCAGCGTGATCCATTGCCCGGAATCCAATCTCAAACTGGCCAGCGGCTTCTGCCCGGTAGAGCGTTTGTGGCAGGCTGGAGTGAATGTCGCAGTCGGCACTGATGGCGCGGCCAGCAACAACGATCTCGACCTGCTCGGCGAAACCCGCACCGCCGCACTGCTGGCCAAAGCCGTCGCCGGTTCGGCCACCGCGCTGGACGCCCATCGTGCGCTGCGCATGGCCACATTGAATGGCGCGCGAGCATTAGGGATCGAGGCGCAAGTCGGCTCGCTGGAAATCGGCAAAGCCGCCGACATCGTCGCCTTCGACCTGTCCGGTCTGGCCCAGCAACCGGTCTACGACCCGGTTTCGCAGCTGATCTATGCCACCGGTCGCGACTGCGTGAAACACCTGTGGGTCGCCGGCAAGCAACTGCTCGACGACCGGCGCCTGACGCGCATGGACGAAGAGCAACTGGGCGCCACCGCCCGGGCCTGGGGCCAGCGCATCAGCGGCCACACCGAATCGTAAACACCCCGGGGCAAACTCCGGGGCTACAGCCCTTTTTCAAGTTTTAGAGGATTCAACATGAGCAACGTCGACCACGCCGAAATCGCCAAATTCGAAGCCCTGGCCCATCGCTGGTGGGATCGTGAAAGCGAATTCAAACCGCTGCACGACATCAACCCGCTGCGGGTCAACTGGATCGACGAGCGGGTCAATCTGGCCGGCAAGAAAGTCCTCGACGTCGGTTGCGGTGGCGGCATCCTCAGCGAAGCGATGGCCCAGCGTGGCGCCACCGTCATGGGCATCGACATGGGCGAAGCGCCGCTGGCGGTCGCGCAACTGCATCAGCTGGAATCCGGCGTCAACGTCGAATACCGCCAGATCACTGCCGAAGACCTCGCAGAAGAAATGCCTGAGCAGTTCGACGTCGTCACCTGCCTTGAAATGCTTGAGCATGTACCGGATCCATCGTCGGTGATCCGTGCCTGCTTCCGTATGGTCAAGCCCGGCGGCCAGGTGTTCTTCTCGACCATCAACCGCAACCCGAAGGCCTATCTGTTTGCCATCGTCGGCGCCGAATACATCATGAAGCTGCTGCCGCGCGGCACCCACGACTTCAAGAAATTCATCCGCCCGTCCGAGCTCGGCGCGTGGAGCCGCATGGCCGGCCTGACCGTCAAGGACATCATCGGCCTGACCTACAACCCGCTGACCAAGCACTACAAACTGGCCAGCGACGTTGACGTCAACTACATGATCCAGACCTTGCGCGAGGAATAAGTCGATGGCCATCAGAGCAGTCCTTTTCGACATGGACGGCACCCTGCTCGACACGGCGCCGGACTTCATCGCCATCTGCCAGGCCATGCGCGCGGATCGTGGCTTGCCGCCGATCAACGACAAGCACATCCGCGACGAGATCTCCGGCGGCGCCAAAGCCATGGTTGCAGTGACATTCTCGATGGACCCGAAATCACCGGGCTTCGAGGAGCTGCGCCTGGAGTTTCTCGAGCGCTATCTGGTCGGCTGTGCGGTACACAGCAAGTTGTTCGACGGCATGGGCGAATTGCTCGCCGACATTGAAAAAGCCAATCTGGTCTGGGGCGTGGTCACCAACAAGCCGCTGCGCTTTGCCGAGCCGATCATGCAGCAGCTGGGGCTGGCCGAGCGTTCGGCGTTGCTGATCTGCCCGGATCACGTGAAGAACAGCAAGCCGGATCCGGAACCGTTGATCCTTGCGTGCAAGATGCTTGATCTGGATCCGTCGACGGTGTTGTTTGTAGGCGATGATCTGCGTGATATCGAGTCGGGCCGCGATGCTGGCACGAAAACGGCGGCGGTGACGTTTGGCTACATCCACCCGGACGACAACCCACGGCATTGGGGCGCGGACGTGGTGGTGGATCACCCGTCGGAGTTGCGCAAGGTGCTCGACAGCGCGCTCTGCAGCTGCTGATCTGAATCAGATCTTGTGGCGAGGGGATTTATCCCCGTTGGGCTGCGAAGCGGCCCCCGCTTTCATCCAGGCGATGTGACACACAGGTTTTGCGACGGCTTCGCCGCCGAACGGGGATAAATCCCCTCGCCACAGGGTGAAGCAGGTCTTCATGAATGGATTGTGAGGTTTTTATGTTTGATTACTCCGCTCGCCCCGAATTGCTCAAGGATCGGGTCATTCTGGTCACCGGTGCCGGTCGTGGCATTGGCGCGGCTGCGGCGAAAACCTACGCCGCTCACGGCGCGACCGTGCTGCTGCTGGGCAAGACCGAAGCCAATCTGACCCAGGTCTACGACGAGATCGAAGCGGCGGGCCATCCGCAGCCGGCAGTGATTCCGTTCAACCTCGAAACCGCCCTGCCCCATCAGTACGATGAACTGGCAGCGATGATCGAAGCTGAATTCGGCCACCTCGATGGTCTGCTGCACAATGCTTCGATCATCGGCCCGCGCACGCCGATCGAGCAGTTGTCCGGGGAAAATTTCATGCGCGTCATGCAGGTCAACGTCAACGCCATGTTCATGCTGACCAGCACCTTGTTGCCGCTGCTCAAGCTGTCGCAGGATGCGTCGGTGGTGTTCACCTCCAGCAGTGTTGGTCGCAAGGGCCGCGCATACTGGGGCGCTTATGGCGTGTCGAAGTTCGCTACCGAAGGCTTGATGCAAACCCTGGCCGATGAGGTCGACGGCGTAGCACCGGTGCGCTCCAACAGCATCAACCCGGGCGGCACCCGCACCAGCATGCGCGCGCAGGCTTATCCAGGGGAAAACCCGCTGAACAACCCGACGCCCGAGGAGATCATGCCGGTCTACCTCTACCTGATGGGGCCGGACAGCAGCGGTATCAACGGCCAGGCATTCAACGCCCAGTAATGCCATACGTCGCTTTTGTTGCCGTGGCGGAATCCCGTCGCGGCATGCATTTGCCGCTGCCGACTGCAACAATTGAGTCAATTATCCAGCGCCCCTCCACTCCGAAATAACACAAGCCATTGAATACAAAGGGTTTTAATAAACCTGAACCGAATGGCACGACTTTCGCTCTAAATTTCCTCAAAGCATGCCGTGTGAAGGCAATGGGGCAAGGCCGATTTCGATAGCTTACTAATCGTCATCAGGCAGACTAAACTTATGCCAAATGTCCTACGGGACTGATGGATCAGTATGACGCGCAGCCCATAGCCGCTCTCACCCAGCCTGTAAGACAGACTTACTGCTTAGGGGCTCACGCCATATGAAATCACCTTCCCAGACCAATGCAATTGACTTCGACAGTGCCAAATTGCAACGCCTGGGTTTCGGTCAGCAGCCGCCACTTCTGGAGCGGCCCGCCAGTCTTGCGCAATTGCGCCAGCAACTGAGCCTGCAACTGCAAACCAGTCTCGAACCACAACGCATCCTCGGTCTGTTTTTCCGCGAAGTTCAGCGTCTCGTGCCGCTGGACGCCTTGAGCTACGTGCACAAGGGCAGCGACCTGCGCCTGGAGTTTGGCGCGCGCGGTCATCACTCCGTCAGTTACAGCCTGAGCCACGAAGGTGAGCACATGGGCGAACTGGTGTTCCGCCGCAATCAGCGTTTCAACGAGCATGAACAAGGCAATCTGGAGTCGCTGCTGTCGTCGTTGCTGTTCCCGATGCGCAACGCCCTGCTCTACCGCGCCGCGACCCAGAGCGCCTTGCGCGATCCGTTGACCGGTGCCGGTAACCGCATTGCCATGGAGCAGACCCTGCAACGCGAGATCGAAATGTCGCGTCGGCACCTGCAACCACTGTCGGTGTTGATGCTCGATATCGATCACTTCAAACGGGTCAACGACAGCCACGGCCACAGCGCCGGCGATGACGTGCTCAAAGCTGTTGCCGCCTCGATCAAGGGCCAACTGCGCAATGTCGACATGGTCTTTCGTTATGGCGGCGAAGAGTTTTTGATTCTGCTGTCGAACACCAGCCGCGAACCGGCAGCGATGGTCGGCGAACGTTTGCGTTACGCGGCGCAAGCGGCCGAGTATTACGCCGATGGCCAGCTGATCGAGCTGACGGTGAGCCTCGGCTGTTCGACGCTGCTGCCCGGCGAATCGGCGGAAAGCCTGCTGCGCCGCGCGGATAGCGCGCTATATGTGGCCAAACGCGAAGGCCGCAACCGCTTGGCAATGGCGGGCTAAGCCCTCCGGACACCCCCAAATCAAATGTAGGAGCGAGCCTGCTCGCGATGCGATCTGACATTCAACAATGATGTTGACTGACAGTCCGCAATCGCGAGCAGGCTCACTCCTACATTTTTTACGCGGTGTCAGCTGTAATCAGCTTTCGACGACAGCCCGGCGTTCACGGCTTACCAGCAAACGCTCGGACGTCTCCAGTTGCATGCAGCGTTCGAGGAACAGGTACATATAGTCGTAGCTCTTGCACACCGCCTGACGCAACTCGGTTTGCAAAGCCATGCTCGGGTTCATGCCGGCGAGGGTGCAAATGATCTCCAGCGCTTCCCACGGATGCGCATCGTCGTACTGCGCGTGCATCTTCAGCCACTTCATCGCGCGCTTGCGATCCTCTTCCGGGAACGCGGCGGCGTACACCCCCGTCGAGCAGACCAGTGCAGACCACTCACCGGTCGCGCCCTCGATTGCATAGTTGGTCGCAGCGATGGCGACAATCAGCGAATCGGCGGAACTGGTGTGCCAGCACCAATGACTCAAGGCGTGCAGTTCCGGCGGCACTTGCTGCGCCTGCAAGTCTTCCAGGCTGACACCATGGGCGCGACTCCAGTGCAGCCAGTAATCGGCATGATTGAGTTCAACGCGAATATTGCGCATCAGCCAACGCCGCGCCATGTCTTCGCCAGGGTGGCGGGCAAACCTGGTCTTGGTCAGGTTCTGCGCCATGTACAACGCGAACTGCTCAACTACCGGCCAGCCCCCGACCAGATACTGGCGCATGGTTTTGGCGCTGAGCTTGTTATCCCGCATGCGCATATACAACTCATGTTCGACAACCCGGCGCTTGCTCTCGCTGCAATCCTCAATGAGCTGTTGTGCCCAGGCAGGATAACTTGCAGATTCCATGAGTGGTCCGGTTCGGTTGAATGTGTCGATCACTGTTCGGCTCCTTTTGATTTGTGATTATAAGGATCGGCGAGAGACTTCAACGGAACGTGCCAGGCGCTTTGAATAACAGCGGCTGCGGTCTGGCGGGCCGACTTTGCAAACTGTCACAGGTAAACAATTGCGGACGTTCGATAATATAACCCTGAGCGTAATCAACGCCAATTTCAAGCAATGCCTGCTCGATCTGGGTTGTTTCTACAAACTCGGCAATTGTCTGTTTCCCCATGACATGCCCGATGTGATTGATCACTTCGACCATTGCGCGGTTAATCGGGTCGTCCAGCATATCCTTTACGAAACTCCCGTCGATCTTCAGGAAGTCTACAGGTAAATGTTTCAGATAAGCGAATGAAGACATTCCGGCACAAAAGTCATCCAGCGAGAAGTAACAACCTAAACCTTTGAGTTCATTAATAAAACGTATTGCACTGCCTAAATTTGAAATCGCACTGGTTTCAGTAATTTCAAAACAAATCATTTCAGGCGGTATGGCGTAGTTAACAAACTGCTCACGCAGGAAGTGCAAAAAAGCGTCATCTCCTATAGTAATGCCTGACAGATTAATCGCACACATCGCCAACGGACCTTCATGTTCTTCGGCAATACATTGAGCAATAACCTTAAATACGTTTTGCACTACCCAACGATCTAACTGACTCATCAAACCATAACGTTCAGCGGCCGGAATGAAACTGTCCGGGAGAATCATCCGCCCCGCTTCATCATGCAGACGCAACAGAATTTCGATGTGCGCACGCTCTCCCCCGGCGGCACCCAACGGCGCAATTTCCTGGGCGTACAGACAAAACCGGTTCTCCTCCAGTGCCATGTGCAAGCGCTGTACCCAGGCCATCTCACCGAAGCGCAACGACAACTCCGAATCGTCGGCGTGGTAGACCTGCACCCGATTACGGCCCTTTTCCTTGGCCATGTAGCAGGCCATGTCGGCGGCACGCAACGACGCTTCGAGGGTGGTCGGCGTCTGGCCGACATGCACCAGGCCGATACTGACGGTGGTCAGAAATGGCCGGCCCTTCCACACGAAATGCAGGTTCTGCACGGTCTGGCGCAGGCTGTCGGCGATCTTCTCGGCCGCCTCCAGCGCACAGTTCTCCAGAAGAATGCCGAATTCGTCACCGCCCAATCGCGCCAAGGTGTCGCCCTCGCGCAAACCGGACTGCAGCAACGCGCAGATATGCCGCAACAGTTCATCGCCGGCGGCATGCCCACAGGTGTCGTTGACCAGTTTGAATTGATCCAGATCGAGGAACATCAACGCATGCCGCCCGCCCTGACGGGTGAGATTGTGCAGCGCCTGCTCCAGGCGATATTCGAACTCACGGCGATTGGCCAACCCGGTCAGCGCATCGTGGGTCGCCTGCCACGACAGGTTGGCAATGTATTGCCGCTCCTGCGTCATGTCGTGCAGCACCAGCACCGTGCCACTGACTTTGCCGGCATTGCGGATCGGTGCGCCCACCAGCGTCACCGACACTGTACTGCCGTCGAGGCGCTGGATCAGTTTCGAATGCTCGCTGCCACCACTGAGTTTGCCACTGAGGATGTGCTCGATCAGTGTCAGCCCTTCGGTCTGCGCGTTGTCGTCGAGCAGGTTGAAGAGCGCCGCCAAGGGCAAACCGGCAGCCTGCTCGGCTTTCCAGTGCGTCATGGCCTCGGCGGCCGGGTTCATGTAGTCGATGGCCCCGGCAACGTCAGTGGTGATCACCCCGTCGCCAATAGAATGCAGGGTGACGTGGGCTCGATCCTTCTCCAGTTGCAGCGCTTCGGCAAAGGCATGGCGCTGCTTGAGCAGCTTGTGCGTGCGCAACAGCGCCAGCACGATCAGCCCCAGCGCCGTGGCGAGGTTGGTCAACAGCAGCAGGCGCAGAATCATCCGCGAACCTTCGCCCAAGGCATCACTGAACGCCTTGGCCGCCGGAGTCACAGCGTCGTTGATGGCGAAAATCTGCGCCTTCCAGCGACGAATGTCCGCCTCGCCCGCCGTGTTGCCAGTGATGCTCCGATGCATCTCCTGAGCCACGTTATCCAGTTCGACCAGATAGGCGTCGCCGACCGTCCAGCGGTCGATGGCGGTTTCCAGATAACTGAAATGACGAAAGTTGAGGTACAGCCAGATCAGGCTGGAAACGTCGTCCGGGTGGTTGCCGCCCTTGAGAATGCCATCGCGGGCAGACGCCAGATCGGGCGGCTGATGATCCAGCGCCACGCGTAGTTGATGCCCGCCCTGAGGCACCGCGATCGCGCTTTGATACTTGGGGAAGATCGCCTCGTCGCGGCTGTCGGCGTACAGGTTCAGGTAATAGATGGCGTCTTTCTGGCCTTTGGACCACAGACTTTCGCCTGCCACGTAACCGCGAACGGCCGACAGGACATAGAGACTCACACCGCCCAATAACGCCTGAAACAACACGACGGCGATGAATGGCCAGACGATGCCAAGCAACCGTGGCGTTCCGAGAGTCCGCTTTTGCTTCATGGGATCCCTTGTATGGCACTGCCTGACCATCCCTTCCGATCAGACCACCCACCAAGACTAGGAGGCGTTTGCGCTCCCGGCAAGCGGCATAGACGCCGATATATATATGTACCGCCACGCAATCGGGTGAAGCCATGAAACTGGTGACTCTCCTCATTTGCAAAGGCACTGCCGATCATGACGCCCTCACCCATTACACCTTCTCAACAACATATCGCTTTGCTCAACGAATACGATGGACTGCTGGTTCGCTTGAACAGCGTCAAGGAAACGTCCAGCGAGATTGAAGGCTGTTACTACATTCCAGCATCAAATACACCACTGCACCGCGTCCACATGGACGCGCTTTCTTCACTTGCACAGTTGATGAAAAACCCGATCTACCTGGCCACACTGGCGCAGCGGAAGCTGAACGCACGTCGCATGGAAGTCACCATCGATGGCCAGCGGACGACTTATGAAACCACCAGAATTGGCGGCGGCCATGCGTACCTCGAGCCAGAGGAGTTCCCTCAATTGCGGGGCTTGTTCAGCGCTGTCGAACGGGGAACCAGAGCGCTTGGCGGGAACCTGCGCGCCGACGCCATGTTGCCGATCTGCATTGCCCTGAGTTTTTACGGCGTCCCCCCCGCGCTGTTCAAGCAGCTCGATGCATTGATCCTTTACGTTGAAGAAGCTCGGGCCATTCACCGCCTGAGACTGGGCACCGTTGCTGATATCAACAGTCTTTTCCAGCCAGATGAACATAAGTACGTGGTGGCCGCAGTTGAAAACATAGTGGCCAAGAACGAGACGAGTGCCATCGATTCCCTCGTCAGACAAGCACTGCCTGACGCAACCGTCGAGCAAGTACGCGCCAGCCCAATGCGCAGTCTCGACCGGTTGCTCAATTGCCCCAAGGCCCAGGCATTGGCAGAAGATTTGGTCCAGTGGCTCAACTGGTACGGCGCAAAAGCAGACGAACAGCCGCCGCCCGACATCTCTCCACACCTCGTCGCTGAAGCCTTGCGCCTGTGGTACTCGAGTTCACACGGCCACCAGCCCGGCACCCTCGTGGGGTTTGATCTAAACAGCAGGGAACATCGCGGCAAGAGCTATCAGACATTACGCCGCGACTTCGAAAAGCACTTGAGTGAATACGCGATCGTCCGTGAAACAGAGGCCGAGACTCTGGAACAGGTGTTGGTGGGCCACCTGCTTCTGTCTAAATACTCCAGCGACTTCGCGGTACCGGATGTTCCGCCTGATCTTCCTTACGCCAGCTCGATTGCCTGGGTCAATTTCGTCCACGGCGTCAATCTGGCACAAGCACTTGAGCCAGGCTTGCTGCATCGGTTGAGCTTTCAACAATTGATCGACCTGCCGCTCCGTCAGAGCGAAAACGCCTCGAATGAGCTGATGCAACTGATCGCATTGACCCGCGCCGAACCGGCGCAACGCTGGGCTGCTGCCGCTGCCTTGGGTGATTTGACTGTGGTTTCTATCACCGAAGCGCTGTCAACGCTGGACAACTCGACCCAGGAACTGAGTCAGGCAATCAGCCAACTGAACGCGCAACCTGAGCCAAGACTGGACATTGCAAAAGCCGAAATTGCCCGCGGCTTTCCTCTCAATAAAATGCCCAAAGGTCTGAGGCTTACGAAAGCCGTCACCGGCAGGAGCAAACGCGCAGTCATCATACTGCCCGACATCAAAGCCTCCGCGTATGAGTTTGCCGAGGTCTACGCTGGAGGCGGGTTCAAACATGGCCAGAAATGGTCGGTGATTCTCGATGGCATACCACGCCAGAACTGGATTGTGCTTTCAAGCGATAACCGCGTTGAGACGGACGAAAAGTGGCGCACCTTTCGCACGTCAGGATTACCAGCGTTCTATAGCGAGTTCCTGCCGGACATCGAGCTCACGTTCAATCAGCGTTTCGAAGGCTATGTGGCGGACAGCAAGAAAGCTTACGCCTGCCTGATCAGACATTTGCTGATATCGCTGCCGTGGGACGAGCGCCAGGCGCTGGCACAGGGTGAAGTACGCATCCATTCCCTCAATCAGATTCTCAACGAGATGTCCTCTCTCACTACAGGCGAAGAAATCCCGCCGTCACGGCAAGCGCGGTTGGGCTTTTTGCTGGAAGCCAAGCCAATAGAGGGCGATTCGCGTTTCTATGAATGCCTGCCGCGTGCCGGCATTATCCGCCGCAGACACGACATCACCGCCGAACACCTCGGGCCAGCCATCAGAAAAACCCTCATATTTAAAGACATGGGGCCGCTTAACGCCCGCACCAACAAGCAGTTGCCCCTTGATTGGCAGGCTTATCACCAAGGAACAGTGCCGCTGGAGGACGCCACGTGCCGAGCGTTCATTTCTCGGCTCGACTCATTACCCGCACCGCCTGCCGCACATTCCATTCACAGTGGCCTGATACTGAACTCACCTCGCACTCAGAAGATCGCCGCCCTCGTTGCCGAAGTTTTGTTTTATTACAACGTCGACGAACTACGCTCGGTAGCATGGGGAGAAACGGCGTTCGACCGCGATAAGGCGGCCGGCCACTGGCTAGAATCCATCAAGCCTTTCGTGCCGTTCTGGGGCGGTATCGATGACCTGAAATCCGACGATTTTGGTACCCGCTTGCTGGGCGTGGCGGGGCTTGTCGTTGACGTGCTTTCGTTCGCCGTGCCGCTGGGAAAATTTGCTGCGGGCTCTATCCGGCTGGCGGCTACCGCCAGCCGGATCGGTATTCGTTCAGCATTGCCTGCTTTCAGCAAGGTGTCCGGCAAACTGCTCAACGCCACCCTGAAAAATCTCAATCCACTGGCGGTTGTCTCTGCCAGCCTCAAACTGTCGCGTCAATCGCTGCTGCTGACAGGGCGCGTGCTGTACCGCGCGGGACGCAGCAGTCTTACCGGGGTTCGCACCTTGATAGCAACCACTGCGCACTACGATTTGGTGAAAGGCATTACGCAGGTGACCGATCCGGGCGCCTGGAAACCCTTGGCGCAGGGTGATGACCTGGCCACCTTCAAAGGCATCAATGATGTGCCGGTGCGCAGCATCGCCACACCGGCAGGCAATCGATATTTTCTGATTGAGCCACTCTCGCTCAAGCCTTACGGCCCGCGACTGCTGATGACATCGACGGAGCTGTCGCCGGGGCGCTCCACGTACAATTCGGTGGGCAATGCCGATGGCCATTCGCTGATTGAAATCTCACAGCAATCCCGGGTTCGCGAACTGCTTGAAGCCGACGGCAGGACTACCCTGTTGATCGATGACGTGGCCTATCGCCTGGACGGCGATGTGCTACGCCGCGCAGACCTGATCGACGATAGCCAACGAGTGAAAATGCTGCCTTGCCGGGTGCGACGCGCACCCGGCAACGAGGTCTGTGAAACCCGTTATGTCACCCGCGATCCGGCGCCAACGCCTGCGCCGGGCAGCTTTGATGACAGCAAGGGCTGGGCCACCTGGTTCGGTGACAGCATTTATATACCGGCCGCCGGGCACGCCCCGCTGCGTGCAGCCGATATAGGCCAACACACCAGACTCAACGCCACGATGACATTCCAGAAAGGTATGTATGGGCGGGTCAGCGTCAATCTGCCAAGGCCGGGAGGATCCCTGACTGACACGTTCCAGGTCGGCGCGACGATCAGCCAGGACATGCATGACTCTACGCAGCTCGTGTTCATGCGTTTGAACGCCGGGGGCTTTTACGTCGCCGAACTCACCAAGGGACAGAGCCTCAAGGATCCGTTGTTGTTCAAGCAGGCCGCCACCCTGTCGGCGCAGCTGCGCCAAGAACTGACGACGGTGTACATCGGCTCATTGAACGCCAACAACATCGCCCGAATCTATGGCATAACCGCCGTCGAGCGCGCGATGAAAGCCATGGATAAAATCGCCGTGCCGATTGGCGGCCACAGCAACCCGCCCGATACGTTGCGCCGGATCAAAGTCGACACCAGCCCCGGTGAAGCGGTGCTCTTCGACCACTCCACACGAATGATCGTCAGGCACTCCAGTGATGGCGCTGCGACCTGGTCGTTATCCCGCGCCGCGCCGGACAGCGCTCGCGAGACGACCGCGCGGGTGTTCAACGCACTGTTCGAAAAAACCGTGATTACCTTTGACGCGAAGGCAGCCAATGCAAAAGCGCTGAAAATCGATAACACCATGCAGCAACTGCAGTTACTCATCAGCCAGAAAACCAGAAAAAAACTGCACAGCCCGAGAAACATCGCCTTCGCCGAGATCACTACGCAAACGGGGAGTCGAGAGGTGTATGTCAGCGTCTCTGGACAGCAGGGTGATACGGCATTCCTGCCACTGTTTGCCCGTCACCCGGATAACGCTCAGGTCACGCTTGGCAACATCACTTACTTCAACATCGATCATGACCACCGGTTTGCGGCGACTTCACTCAACGTCTCCGCTGCGGGAAAGATCCGTGCGATTCCACACACCATCGACAACATCGAGACCTACACGCCCGCCCTGACGTCACGGCCGACGTCACTGGATACCGAAAGCAAGCTCATCCGGGTGATTCGCGAAAAATACCCGGATGCGAAGACGCTGAATTCGATCACCATTGCCACAACCATGGCGCCGTGCGACTCCTGCGCGGTGGTGATGAAACAATTCGGCTATGACGGCAGTCCGGACGCGATGAACGTGCTCTGGAAGTGAGCACTCAGTGGCGCTGCAGATGCCCGTAGAGCTTGGCGTACAAACCGCCATCGGCGATCAGTTGTTGATGATCGCCGTCTTCGGCCACCTGCCCGCCATCGAACACCAGCACGCGATCGGCCTGCTTCACCGCTGACAAACGGTGGGCGATGATCAGCGTGGTGCGGCCATTGAGGAAGCGCGCCATGGCCTGGTGCAGGTTGTATTCGGTGGCGGCATCGAGGGCCGAGGTGGCTTCATCGAGGATGACGACTTTCGGCTCGGCGAGGATCATCCGCGCAATTGCCAAGCGTTGGCGCTGACCGCCAGAAAGCCTCACGCCGGAGCGGCCGACGATGCTGTCGAGGCCATCGGGCAAGGCGCGGATAGTCGCCTCCAGCTGGGCAATTTCCAGCGCCTGCCAACAAGCTTCGTCCGTGCGTGTGCGGCCCATGGTCAGGTTGGCGCGCACGGTGTCGTTGAACAACGCCGGGTGCTGCAGCACCACCGCGACGTTTTCACGAACCGTATCGAGGCCGATTTCCTGCTGGGTCGAACCGCCGAAGCGGATGGTGCCGGACAGTGGCGTGTACAGACCCAGCAGCAATTGCACGAGGGTACTTTTGCCACCGCCACTGGCGCCAACGATTGCGACTTTCTCACCGGGGGCAATCGACAGATCAAGCTGATCGAGCACCAGTTCATCGCCGTAACCGAAGCTCAAGCCTTGCACCTGAATGCCCACAGTGTCGCGCCCCTTGAACGGGTCGACGCCGCCGGGATACTGCGGCTCGTCGGCACGCGCCAATAGCTCATTGATCCGCGTGAGCGCACCGCCCGCCGCGTAGTAGGCATATTGCAGATTGAGCAGTTGTTCGACCGGGCCGATCATGAACCACAGGTAACTGAACACCGCGAGCATCTGCCCGATCGACAGGTCGGAGAACAGCACGGTGAGCATCGCCGCCGCACGGAAAATATCGATACCGAACTGGAACAACAAACCACTGGCGCGGTTGGAGGCGTCGGTCTTCCACTGCGAGTTGACCGCGTAATTGCGCACTTCCTGCGCCCGCAGGCCAAGCCTTCCAAGGAAAAAGCCCTGACGGTTGCCTGCGCGAATCTCCTGAATCGCGTCGAGGGTTTCGCTCAGCGCCTGGGTGAAACGCGAGGTGCTGTCGTTCTCCAGTTTCTTCAGGTGCTTGACGCGTTTGCCCAACTGCACCGTGGCGTAGATCACCAGCGGGTTGAACAGCAGAATCAGCAGCGCCAGTTTCCAGTGCATCCACATGAGGATGCTCGCGGTGCCGACCAGCGTCAGCATCGCCACCAGAAAACGGCTGAGGGTTTCGCCGACAAATTTGTCGAGGGTATCGAGGTCGGTGACCAGATGCGTGGTCACCGTGCCGCTGCCCAGGCTTTCGTATTCGCCCAGCGAGATGCGCTTGAGGCGTTCGATCAAGCGCACGCGAATGCGATAAACAATGTCCTTGGCCAGCCGTGCGAACAGTCGCGACTGCAACACGCCAAAACACAGTGAGCCGCAGCGCAGGGTCAACGTCACTAACAACATCAGGCCGATATAGCCCGCCGCTTGCTGCCACATGCTGGGCAACACATGGTTCATGACTTTCAACGCAGCATCGCCGTGGCCGAGCAGCACTTCGTCGACGAGCAACGGCAACAGCAACGGAATCGGCACGCTGCACAGCGTCGCCAGAACAGCCACGCCGTTAGCGATCCACAGGGATTTTTTGTGTGTGAGAGCCAGTCGCCGGACTTCTGCCCAGCTCAGCCGGTCGACACGCTTTACGGCTGGCGTGTCATCGGCCAGGTCAGGCACAGGCGGCGCGCTCCAGCCAGCGGCCGAGTAACGGCGACAGTTCGCTGAGCGGTTGATAGCCATTGGTAAGTAAGGCCAGTTGGCCATTGCGTTCGGCGAGCAGGGTCGGGAAACCGGCGATGCCCAGATCCTGCACCCAACTGAAATCGGCCTGAGTGGCTTTGTGTTGATCGGCATGGTCGAACAACGCGGCGAATTCGATGCGTGGCACGCCGGCCTGCTCTGCCAGTTCCACCAGCACACTGGCTTGGGTAACGTCACGACCTTCGGCGTAAAACGCCTGCTGGATCAGTCCGACCAGTGTCCATGCGCAATCCGGCGCCAGGCTGCGCGCAGTGACGATCGCGCGGCAGGCCGGCTCGGTGTCGTAGACAAATCCATCGGGCAACGCGCCGTCGAACTGGAACGGCTGGCCGGTGGCCTCGGTGACCGCTTGCCAGTGTTCGAGAATGTAGCGCCGCGTGGTCGGCTCCAGCGCCGAGCCACTGCCGGTACGCAAACCACCGACCACCAGATGCAGCTCGACCCCGGCTGCCTGCGCCTGCTCCACCAATGCCTTGGCCACTGGAGCAAAACCCCAGCACCACGAACACATCGGGTCCATCACATAGAGCAGGCGTGCAGACATGATTAAGCCTCGGTGGATGCTTGCTTGTAGTTGTAGCCGATCGGGTGCGGCATGTTGCGCGCCTTGGCCAGTTCGATCTGCTTCTGCCGATCGATGGCACTGCGCCGGGTCTTCTCGCTCAGCTTGTCCCAGCAATGCGGGCAACTGATGCCGGCGACGTAATGCTCGCTGGCGCGATCTTCAACGCTGACCGGTGTGCGGCAGGCATGACATTGATCGTAGTCGCCTTCGCTGAGGTCGTGGCGCACGGTCACGCGGTTGTCGAACACGAAGCAGTCACCCTGCCACTTGGTTTCTTCCTGCGGCACCTCTTCGAGGTACTTCAGAATGCCACCCTTGAGGTGGTAAACCTCTTCATAGCCCTCGCTGAGCATGTAGCTCGAAGCCTTTTCGCAGCGAATGCCGCCGGTGCAGAACATCGCGACCTTCTTGTGCACGGCCGGGTTGAAGTGTTCTTTGATGTAGTCAGGGAATTCGCGAAAACTGGTGGTTTTCGGATCAATGGCGCCTTCGAAGGTGCCAATCGACACTTCGTAATCGTTGCGCGTGTCGATCAACAGCACTTCGGGGTCGCTGATCAACGCGTTCCAGTCTTGCGGATCAACGTAGGTGCCAACCTTTTTGTTCGGGTCGACGCCTTCGACACCGAGGGTGACGATCTCTTTCTTCAGTTTGACTTTGGTGCGATAGAACGGCTGCTCGTCGCAGTACGACTCTTTGTGATCGATGTCGATCATGCGTGGGTCGTTCTTGAGCCAGGCGAGCAGGCCGTCGATGCCTTCGCGAGTGCCGGACACCGTGCCGTTGATGCCTTCTTCGGCGATCAGCAGGGTGCCTTTGATCTGGTTGTCGACCATCGCTTGCAGCAGCGGCTCGCGCAGGTTGACGTAATCTTCGAGGGTGACGAACTTATACAGTGCCGCCACGACAATCGGTTGTGTCATGGGTATTTCTCCAGGTGGCTACCCTCGCAAAGGGTGAACCGGATTCAAAAAAAAACGCGCCGGGTGAGCGGCGCGTTGCGGATTCTAGCAAAAACACGATGTGTTTTGGATGTACTGAGTCTTCTGTGACAACACAAAACCTGTGGCGAGGGGATTTATCCCCGCTGGGCTGCGAAGCGGCCCCAAACCCTGAGAATGCGGTCTTTCAGGTAGATTGGGTTCTGTGGCTTTTGGGGCTGCTTCGCAACCCAACGGGGATAAATCCCCTCGCCACAAAAATCCCGCCACATCCAAAATCAGTGTTTGCTTCCGCCGGCACAGGTCGGCGACGCCGGGGCGGCGCCGGTCTCTGCCCATTCCTGCGGGGTGTAGGTGTGCAGCGCCAACGCATGGAACTCGCCCATCAGCTCGCCGAGCGTGCCGTAGACTTTCTGGTGGCGCTTGACCCGGTTCAGGCCTTCGAACTGCGCGCTGACCACCACTGCCTTGAAGTGGGTCTGCAACCCGCGACTGTGCATGTGGCTTTCATCCAGCACTTGCAGATGCTCAGGCTGTAACAGGCCCAGCGTGGATTCGATGCGTTGTTGCATGCTCATCACGAACTCCGCTTACGGCTTTTTCTTGGCCGGAGCAGCGCCTTTCGGGGCCAGCTCGTTGGTCATGTCTTCCAGCAGCTTGTTGACTACCGGTACCGCGCTTTCCAGTTTGGCCTGGGTCATCTGGGCCGATTGCTGAGTCAGCTGCGGCATTTTTTCCAGGACTTTTTTACCCAGTGGCGACTGGTAGAACGCGACCAGATCTTTCAGCTCGGATTCGCTGAAGTTGGTGGTGTAGAGCTTGACCATGTCCGGCTTCAGCTTGTTCCAGCCAATGGCCTGGTCCAGGGCGGCGTTGGCCTTGGCCTGGTAGGTTTCCAGCGTGGCTTTCTTGGATTCCGGGGCTTTGGTCTGCTCAAAACGCTGAGCGAACATTTGCTGGACTTGCATGTACACCGGAGTGCCCAGCTTGTCAGCGTGTGCCAGGGTCAGGAAAGCTTCGGCACTGGCGTTGTGGCTGGCGGTATCGGCAAGCACCTGGCCGCTGGCGCAAACCAGTGCAACCGCGGTACAGATGGCACGAAGACGAGTCATCGAGTTTCCTTTTAAGCAAAGCGAGGTAAAACCCCAAGGGCGACCATTCTGCGCCTAAAAAACGCCGCGGCTCAACCCCCCAAGCCTTGCCGCGCTTGATTGACGGGGTTTTACCGGTCAACAATCGATTCGATGGAACCACCCGGGCCGAAGCCGGCCTAAACTGCGCAAACAGACCAACAGGAGTGTGCACGATGAGCCGTATCGAAACCGACAGCCTGGGCCAGATCGAAGTCCCGGACGACGCTTACTGGGGTGCTCAGACGCAACGCTCGCTGATCAACTTCGCCATCGGTCAGGAACGCATGCCGCTGCCGGTACTGCACGCCCTGGCGCTGATCAAGAAAGCCGCCGCCCGGGTCAACGACCGCAACGGCGACCTGCCCGCCGACATCGCCCGCCTCATCGAACAAGCCGCCGACGAAGTCCTCGACGGCCAGCACGACGACCAGTTCCCGCTG
This sequence comes from Pseudomonas sp. GM80, assembly GCF_000282515.1. GTDB lineage: Bacteria > Pseudomonadota > Gammaproteobacteria > Pseudomonadales > Pseudomonadaceae > Aquipseudomonas. The sequence goes on along the minus strand of NZ_AKJD01000054.1, from coordinate 16,477 downwards.
GTGGTCTGGCAGACCGGCAGCGGCACCCAAAGCAACATGAACGTCAACGAGGTGATCGCCGGTCGCGCCAACGAACTGGCCGGCAACCCGCGCGGCGGCAAGACGCCGGTGCACCCGAACGATCACGTCAACCGCTCGCAAAGCTCCAACGACTGCTTCCCCACTGCGATGAGCATCGCCACCGCGCAAGCCGTGCAGGAACAACTGCTGCCGGCGATTGCCGAGCTGTCCGGAGGTCTCGCCGAACTGGCCGCACGGCACATGAAGCTGGTGAAAACCGGGCGCACGCACATGATGGACGCGACGCCGATCACCTTCGGTCAGGAATTGTCGGGTTTTATCGCGCAGCTGGATTACGCCGAACGGGCGATCCGCGCTGCGCTGCCCGCAGTGTGTGAACTGGCGCAGGGCGGCACCGCCGTCGGCACCGGGCTGAACTCGCCGCACGGTTTCGGTGAAGCGATTGCCGCCGAACTGGCGGCGCTGTCGGGTCTGCCATTCGTCACCGCGCCGAACAAGTTCGCCGCCCTCGCCGGCCACGAACCGCTGACCAGCCTCTCCGGTGCGCTGAAAACCCTCGCCGTGGCGCTGATGAAAATCGCCAACGACTTGCGTCTGCTTGGCTCCGGCCCGCGCGCCGGTTTTGCCGAAGTGCGGCTGCCGGCCAACGAACCGGGCAGCTCGATCATGCCGGGCAAGGTCAACCCGACGCAGTGCGAAGCGCTGTCGATGCTCGCCTGTCAGGTCCTGGGCAACGACGTGACGATCGGCATTGCCGCCAGTCAAGGTCACTTGCAGTTGAACGTGTACAAACCGGTGATCATCCACAACCTGCTGCAATCGATTCGCCTGCTCGGCGATGGCTGCAGCAACTTCCAGCAGCACTGCATCGCCGGGCTTGAGCCGGACGCTGAAGTCATGGCGCGACATCTGGAGCGTGGGTTGATGCTGGTGACGGCGTTGAATCCGCACATCGGTTATGACAAATCCGCCGAAATCGCCAAAAAGGCTTACAGCGAGGGGCTGACCTTGCGTGAGGCGGCGTTGGCGCTGGGCTATCTGACCGATGAAGAGTTTGATGCGTGGGTGCGGCCGGAGAATATGATTGAGGCTGGGGCCAAGGGCTAAACAACAAAAGATCGCAGACTGCGGCAGCTCCTACACAGGTCTCATGTAGGAGCTGCCGCAGGCTGCGATCTTTTGATCTTCAGGCCATACGCATGCGCCGCGCCTTGAGCCCGGCAATCAATGATGGCCCCAACGCCACCAGCGCCGACCCCAACACCACCAACACCGCCCCGCCATACCCCAGCGCGTTGATCTGCTCGGCATGCACGTATTCCGGCCAGACTCCCGCCGCAATCGCCACCGCACCAAACGTCACCAACGGCGTAATCGCCAACGTCGCACTGACCCGCGATGCCTCCCAGTGCGCCAGCGCTTCGGCAAACGCGCCATAGGCAATCAACGTATTCATGCAGCACGCCAGCAGCAACCAGCCTTGCAACGGGCTCAGTTCCAGCGCCTCGAGCGGATGCACCCACGGCGTCAGCAACAACGCGCAGAACAGGTAGATCACCATCATCACCTGCAACGAATTCCACACCGTCAGCAATTGCTTCTGGCCCAACGCGTAAAACGTCCAGACCGTCGATGCCAACAGCACCAGCAACACCCCGGCGGTGTAATCCGACAACGAGGTCAGCAATTCCGCCAAACGCTGATTGAAGAACAGCACAAAACCGATCAGCAGCACCAATAACCCGATGCCCTGGCCAATGCTGAAGCGCTCCTTGAACACAAACAGACTGGCGATAAGCAACATGATCGGGCCCATCTGCACCACCAGTTGCGCGGTGCCGGGGCTGAGCAAATTAAGGCCCATGAGATAAAGCACATAGTTGCCGACCAGGCCAAGCACCGCCATCAGCACCAGCCAGCCGCCCTTGGGCCCCAGCACTTTACGACTCGGCAGGCGTTTGACCGCGGCCAGATAAATGAACAAGCAGCTGCCGGACACCATCAAGCGAAACCAGGTTACGGTGATCGGGTCCATCACCAGCAACACCTGTTTGAGCTTGATCGGCAGGATGCCCCACAGAAATGCAGTCAGCAGCGCCAGGAACAATCCGTAGACCCAGCGACCGGATGAAATGTGCATGTGAACCCCAAAACCTGCTGACGAGTGCGCTCATTCTAGGCGTGCCGCCGGGCGCGACACAGGGACAGTTGGGGCCAGGACGCGAATGAAACTGTGCAGGTCGCAGCATTAAATTGACGCGCTGCCGTTGATCGGCTGGCCGCGCGGGTTAAGTGCTTCAGGCATAAGCTGATTGGATCCGTTCCAGCGCAACAGCCAAGGAGACCGATCATGTTAGGAATGCGCGCCCACGACAGCGCCCCCGCCACGCACTTTCGCAGCGACCGCGTGTGTCGGGTCAATGGCGAACTGTTTTTCAGCACTCGGGAAAACACCCTTGAGGGGCCGTTTGAGAGTGCCGAGCAAATTTCGAAGGAAATTCAGGCTTACATTGCGCGGATGCAAGGTCTGGATTCGAAACGTTAGGCGGTGGTGATCCAATCGCTGGCAAGCCAGCTCCCACAGGATTGCTGGCTTACACAAATTGTGTGAACTCTACAAAACCTGTGGGAGCTGGCTTGCCAGCGATGACGATTTCACAAGCGATAAATAACGCTCGATTTAGCGCACCGCCTCAAACAAACCGGTCGCACCCATCCCGCCCCCCACACACATGGTGACGATGCCGTAACGCAAATTACGCCGTTGCAACTCACGCACCAGATGCCCGACCTGCCGCGACCCGGTCATGCCGAACGGGTGACCAATCGAAATCGAGCCACCATTGACGTTGTACTTGTCGTTATCGATCTCCAGCCGATCACGGCTGTACAGGCACTGCGAAGCAAACGCCTCGTTCAGTTCCCACAGATCAATGTCCGCTACCTGCAAACCTTTCGCCTTGAGCAATTTCGGTACCGAGAACACCGGGCCAATGCCCATCTCGTCCGGCTCGCAGCCGGCCACGGTAAAGCCACGGAAAAAGGCTTTCGGCTTCAGGCCCAATTCCAGCGCTTTTTCCAGGCTCATCACCAGCGTCATCGACGCACCGTCGGACAGTTGCGACGAGTTGCCCGCCGTCACCGAACCGTCTTCAGCGAACACCGGTTTCAACCCGGCGAGGCTTTCATACGTGGTGTCCGGACGGTTGCAGTCATCGCGATCAACTACGCCATCGAGAATCTGCACCTCGCCAGTGTTCTTGTCTTCAACGCGATACTTCACCGCCATCGGCACAATTTCATCGTCGAACAACCCGGCCGCCTGCGCTTGCGCAGTGCGGATCTGGCTCTGCAACGCGTAGCGATCCTGCGCCTCACGGCTGACGCCATAACGCCGCGCGACCACTTCGGCAGTCTGCCCCATCGTGTAATAGATGCCCGGCGTCTGTTGTTTGAGCAGCGGGTTGATCAGGTGATCGGTGTTGACGCTTTTCATCGTCAGGCTGATCGACTCGACACCGCCGGCGACGATGATGTCGCTGCAACCCGAGGCAATCTGGTTGGCGGCAATCGCAATCGCCTGCAAGCCAGACGAGCAGAACCGATTGAGGGTCATGCCGGCCGTGCCAGTGCCCAGACGCGAGAGCACCGCGACGTTGCGGCCGATGTTGTAACCCTGGGCGCCCTCGTTGGAACCGGCGCCAACGATGCAATCCTCGACGCTGGCCGGGTCGATGTCATTGCGCGTGAGCAGCGCGTTGACGCAGTGAGCCGCCATGTCATCGGGGCGGGTCTGGTTGAACTTGCCGCGAAAGGATTTGGCCAGGCCAGTCCGCACGCTGTCGACGATCACCACTTCACGCATGGCATACCTCATTGTTGTGGTCGGTTGAGAGTGGACCGAGCATAAGTCCACCCGATTGCCGACCGCGACAATCATTCACCCCGCGTATGCGCGGCCATCGCCTCAGTCCTTGTGCTTCTTGGCATGCTTGTCGGATTTTTCGAAAGCGTCTTCCAGCGCGCGGTTGATCGTGCGCAGCACTTTGACCCGCGCCCAGCGCTTGTCATTGGCTTCGACCAGTGTCCACGGGGCGATTTCGGAGCTGGTGCGATCAACCATATCGCCGACGGCGGCGCGATAGGCATCCCACTTGTCGCGGTTGCGCCAGTCATCTTCGGTGATCTTGAAGCGCTTGAACGGGATCTCTTCGCGCTCCTGGAAGCGCTCCATCTGCGTGTCCTTGTCGATCGCCAGCCAGAACTTGACGACAATCACCCCGGCATCGGCCAGTTGCTCTTCGAAGTCGTTTATTTCGCCGTAGGCGCGCAGCCAGTCGGCGGGCGTGCAGAAGCCCTCGATCCGCTCCACCAGCACGCGGCCGTACCACGAGCGGTCGAACACGGTGAACTTGCCGCGCGCCGGAATGTGCCGCCAGAACCGCCACAAGTACGGCTGCGCACGTTCCTCTTCAGTCGGCGCGGCAATCGGCACGATGTTGTACTGACGCGGGTCGAGCGCCGCCGCGACCCGACGGATCGCCCCGCCCTTGCCCGCCGCATCGTTGCCTTCGAACACCGCGACCAGTGCATGGCGACGCATGCGCTTGTCGCGCATCAAGCCCGAGAGCCGCGCCTGTTCGGTGATCAATTGTTCTTCGTAATCTTTCTTGTCGAGGCGCTGGGTCAGGTCAAGGCTGTCGAGCAAATTCAATTGATCGACCGGCGTGCCCAGCGGCGCGGCGCTGACATCGTGAGGATGCACGTCCGGACGTTTCAACGCATTTTGCAGACCTTCGAGAAGAATCTTGCCGACGGCCAGACTGCGGTAGTTCGCATCCATACCTTCGATGACGTGCCACGGCGCATAGTCGCGACTGGTGCGGCGCAGCACGCGCTCGCCGTATTTGACGAATTTGTCGTAGGTCTCCGATTGCTGCCAGTCGAGCGGGCTGATGCGCCAACTGTGCAGCGGATCGTCGGCCAACGCTTTGAGTCGCGCCTTCATCTGCTTCTTCGACAGGTGAAACCAGAATTTGAAGATCAACGCGCCTTCGTCACAGAGCATCTTTTCCAGACGCTCGGCTCCGGCAATGGCCTGATCCAGACGCGGGTCCTTGAACAAGCCGTGCACCCGCCCCTGGAGCATCTGGCTGTACCAGTTGCCGAAGAAAATCCCCATCCGCCCTTTGGCCGGGAGCATCCGCCAGTAACGCCAGGCCGGTGGCCGTGCGAGTTCTTCATCGGTCTGCTGATCGAAGGTGCGCACTTCGATCAGGCGCGGATCCATCCACTCGTTGAGCAACTTGACCGTCTCACCCTTGCCCGCACCTTCGATGCCGTTGATCAAAATGATCACCGGGAAACGTTTTTGCTGCTGCAACTCGAACTGGGCTTCCAGCAGCGCTTCGCGCAATGCCGGGACGGCGGCCTCGTAGGTGTCTTTGTCGATGGCGTGACCGATTTCAGCGGATTCAAACATTGGACGGCTCCTTCCAGGGTTCAGCAAGACTAGCGGATGATGACAACCTCTGAACAGATCGCAGCCTGCGGCAGCTCCTACACTGGAATGCAATCCACCCTGTAGGAGCTGCCGAAGGCTGCGATCTTTTGACATTTTCCATGGCCCCCTGGATCAGACATTGCCATGGATCAAGCACCCCTCGCCCGATCGGCTAGAATGGCCGCCTTGTCGTTGCCGAGCCTGCCATGAAACCCGTATTGCCCCACGCCCAACTCGATTGGGATGACCAGGGACGCCCGCGTTCGCGAGTGTTTGATGACGTGTATTTTTCCGACAAATCCGGTCTGGATGAAACCCGTTATGTGTTCCTCGAACAAAACCGCTTGGCCGAGCGTTTTGCTGCGCTGGGGGCCGGTGGGCGACTGGTCATCGGCGAAACCGGTTTTGGCACCGGGCTGAATTTTCTCTGTGCCTGGCAATTGTTCGAGCAACACGCCGTGGCCGGTGCGCGGCTGCATTTTGTCAGTGTCGAAAAATACCCGCTGAGCCCGGCCGATCTGCAACGGGCATTGGCCTTGTGGCCAGAACTCAAGCCGCTGGCCGACCAGTTGCTACGCCATTACGTTGCGATCCATCAAGGTTTTCAGCGCATCACATTGGCCGACGGTCGCGTGACGCTGACCCTGCTGATCGGCGATGCGCTGGAGCAACTGCCGCAACTCGATGCACAGATTGACGCATGGTTTCTCGACGGCTTCGCTCCGGCGAAAAACCCCGACATGTGGACCGCCGAACTGTTCGTCGAACTGGCGCGACTGGCGGCACCCGGCTCGACCATCAGCACCTTCACCAGTACCGGCTGGGTGCGACGCTTGCTCAACGCCGCCGGGTTCAAGATGAAGCGCACGCCGGGCATTGGCCACAAATGGGAAATACTGCGCGGCGAGTTTCTCGGCTGGCCGTCAGAGGTTGCACCGCCCGCCGCGGAAAAACCCTGGTTCGCCCGCCCTGCCCCAGTGGCAGGCGAACGTCGTGCGCTGGTAATCGGCGCCGGACTGGCCGGTTGCGCCACCGCTTCCAGCCTCGCCGCGCGCGGTTGGCAAGTGAGCTTGCTGGAGCGCCACGATGGCGTGGCGCAAGAAGCCTCGGGCAATCCGCAGGGCGTGCTGTATCTGAAGCTCTCCGCCCACGGCACCGCGTTATCGCAATTGATCGTCAGCGGTTTCGGCTACACCCGTCGCTTGCTGGAAACCCTGCAACGCGGCACCGATTGGGACGATTGCGGCGTTCTGCAACTGGCGTTCAATGTCAAGGAAGCCGAGCGCCATGCGCAATTGGCCGCAGCCTTCCCCGAGGATTTACTGCAATGGCTCGACCAGCCCGAAGCGCAACACCGCGCCGGCATCGCTTTGGCCCACGGCGGTTTGTACTATCCCGAGGGCGGCTGGGTGCATCCACCGGCGCTGTGTCAGGCGCAAGCCGCGCAGCCGAACATCGAACTGTTCAGCCATCGTGACGTACTGGAACTGCGCAAAGTCGACGATCAGTGGCAAGCCTTCGACGGTGACCGCTTACTGGCCAGCGCACCGGTCGTGGTGCTGGCCGGCGCCGCCGAGATCAAACGTTTTGCGCAAAGTGCCGAGCTGCCGCTCAAGCGCATTCGCGGACAAATTACTCGACTTGCCGAGACCGCAGAAAGCCGAGCGCTGACCACCGTGGTCTGCGCCGAAGGCTACGTCGCCCCGGCACGTTTGGGCGAACATACCCTCGGTGCGAGCTTCGATTTCAACAGCGATGACCTGACCCCGACCATCGCCGAACACCAAGGCAATCTGGCGATGCTCGAAGAAATCTCCAGCGACCTCGTGTCGCGTCTGCACATCAGCGCACAGCCTGTCGAAAACCTTCAGGGCCGCGCTGCCTTCCGCTGCACCAGCCCTGACTATTTGCCGATCGTCGGCCCCCTCGCCGACCGCGAAGCGTTCGATCAGGTATACGCCACGTTAGCCAAAGATGCCCGCCAGGTTCCGGACGTGGCCTGCTCGTGGCTTGACGGGCTCTACGTCAACAGCGGCCACGGTTCTCGCGGTCTGATCACCGCACCGCTGTCGGGTGAATTGCTCGCCGCCTGGCTCGACAACGAACCGTTGCCGCTGCCGCGAAGTGTCGCCGAGGCATGCCACCCCAATCGCTTTGCGTTGCGCCGTCTGATTCGCGGCAAGTAGCTCTTACCCTTGGGGCATGGCGCAGATCCCCAGATTAACCAGACGTATCGCATCGTCGGTCAGGCGTGTCAGCACAGCTTCCTCAGCCAGTTCGCGCTGGAACTTGATCGCATCCATCTGACTGAGATAATCCGCGGAACTGAGTGTGCTCGCCTGCCCGAACACGGCATCCAGTTGCGGTGAAAAAATCTCGTCAATACTGGTGAACTGGCGGCTGAACGTGCGTTTGAGGTAATCACACCAGAATGGCTGGCGCTGCAGAAACGTCATCCACTGCGCTGAAGCTTCAGCCGCAACGATCCTGTTCTTCGCGATGTCCAGATCGGCAGGGGTCACACCGCCCAGTAGTGCATAACGCATGAACCGCGGCTGGCCCGGCAAATCCAGGTCATCGGCGAGGCCGGTGCGATACGCGAGGTTGACCTCCAAAGGATCGGCGGTCGGATTCTTGTCAGCATGTTCTTGAGCGATCTGGTTCAACTGATCCAGGCGAAACAGACCACGGCCGAGTTTGATCAGGGGTTTGGCACCATTTACCCGACCTTCAGCAGGGTTGATCACCCTGTCGACTTCAACGGCGATTTCCAGATGACTGAAGTTTATTGCCGCACTGTCCGTACAGTTGATCGGATTGGCCGCCAGATCGAGGATCTGTTCGTACAACGGCGCTCGCTGCTCCGCCGCTTCGAGTACCGCCCAGACCCGTCGATGCATGTCTTGGGTCGCTTTCTCGGAATCGGCGGTATGACTGAGTTCCGCCAGCAGATGGAATAATCCTTCGGCCCTCGGATCATCTTTGAATGCCATCCAGATTCGGTTACGACGATTCCAGTCCTCCCCCGCGCCGTCAGTGAACCAGAGCGATCGCGCCTGGTTTTCGTCGAGACGGGCATTATCGTTATCCAGATAGCCCATGCCGACGCCGATGTTTTCCCGGTAATTCGACAGGTGCGTGTTGCTGACATCGGACAGTGGATTGAATCGCAGGTTAAGTGCCTCACTGAAACGTCGCGGGGTTTTGAAGAGCCAATCCGGCAATACCTTAATTTCGTTGTTGCGCAAATCCACCCAATCCAGATTCGGCAAACGTGCCAGACCGTTGGGCAACTCCGTAGCACCGGTCTCGCGCAGTGCCAGAGAGCGCAATTTCAACATATGGCTGACATCCGGGGTTGCCCCCAGCGGATTGCCGCTCAGGTTCAAACTGTGAAGCGTGCGCAACTGGCTCAGTTTCAGCAGCGTCTGCTCGGTCAGCTTGATCTGGTTACCCGCCAGGCTCAACCGGCCAAGATCAGGCATGAACGAGAGAATTTCCGGCAGCCGAGTGAGCTTGTTGCGATCAAGCTCCAGGGATTCAACTTGCTTGAACGAGCGGAGGAAATACGCGATATCGTCCCCTTGCTCCATGTTCCTCAACGACAATCGCTTGATGTGGTCGAACTTCAGACCAGGTGGCAGAGTGGGCAGTTTGCCGACTCGCATGCCGTCCAGATTCAACGTACAAACGGGTTGACCATTGACGTCTCTGACCCATAAAAGTCGCCGAAAACTGTCCTCGATCAGTTCAGCGGTGGCTTTGCGACTACGACGCACCTCTTGCCAATCCCCGCCGAGCGCCCTTATCGCAGGCTCGTCCTCGCTCCAGAGTTGCAGTGCATCGCGCAGGCTTTGCAGATCCTCACGCAACGCCTTTACACCGGTTGCCCGGGTCAGCGGGTCATTGCCCAGTTGATCGATCAATTGGCTGGCCTGGGCTTCGCTGTAGCTGGGGAAAAGCCTCAAGACTTTGCGCAGCAATGCTCGCGGATGAGTCGTTGTCATCACCTGATCGGCCTGCACACAAGCCGGCTCGAAAACAACCGGCTCAGACTTGCCGGTGATCAACATACGCGCAGTCACCTCGCGCTCGTCCAGTGCAGTTTCAAGCAGTTTGTTGCGTAGCCGAGCCCCATCAACAGGCACCGGGTCGGGGAATCCGGCGGCGGCACGTTGCGCAGGAGCCAGCGCCTTGAGAATGGCGTGATAGAGATCGTCAGCCCCCGCTTCAACCCGTCCCAGCGATTTGCTGTCGCCGTCAAACACCTCATACCCGCCATTGGATTTAACCAAAGTGCGGGTATTCAACGGCGTCGCCGGCTCAATACCAATCGCATCCAGCAAAGACCCGTTCAGGGTTTTTTCTCGTAACTCAAGCCGCAGCTGCGCATCCCAGCCGCTCAAATGAGGCAGTAACTGTATGGCCAGCTTTTCAGTGTCCGGATTGGCCATTGCCGGCAAATGAAGCCCGATCAGCGCACGATCAACACGTACCTGATGGGTCGCGGCCCTGACCTTCTGCGCCAGACCGACAGGCACTCGACCGCTGGAAAGCAGATGCACACGCTCGACACTCGGCGCTTGATCGATAAGACGCTGCGCATGGCGCGCCGGCAGCTCGACAAACGTATTGCGCAGCTTCTGCACATCGTCAGCCTCGATCCGGTCATAGCGTTCATACATTCGCTGGACCACCGCCGGACGATCAGCCTTGAGCCATGAGCCGAGTGTTTTAGCGAGAATCTCGCGTTCGTTCTGACGACCGGGATTGCCCCCCAGCAAGGCATCGACTTCCTTCTGATACAAACCATCGATCACCGTTTGCAGCAATTGGCCTTCGGCCAATTGATCTTCAGTGATCACCACACTGAGACGATCGTCGCGCACCGCAGTGAGAGGATAGGTTGCGGTGACTTCGCCCGCGGCATCGGTGACCGCGATGTAACGGTCTGTGGGCCAGCCGGGCAGCTTCGACAACGCACGCAACTGTTCATGCACAGGTTGCCCTGAGTGGGTTTCGCCCCGCTCAAGCTCGGCGATGAGCACGCGTAACCGTCGCTCCGTACGCAGTCGCTCCACGCTGTCGCGCAGCCGGGATGACAGCGGCAGATTGTCGTGCAAGGCACGCTGCAACGCTTCGTAGCGGTCGCCGCTGATCCTGCGCATCATGTCCAGTTCGGCATCGGTAAAATCACACAGCTGTGGATCGATGCGTTTGAGGGTATACGCCGCGCTGCGCCACTGTTCTGTGTCTTCGGCCGGAGTGCGCCAGCCACCTTCGACGTGACGTTCAAGTACAGGGGAGAACGCTTCAGGGCGCCCGGGATGTTGCAGACGCCAGCTACGCGCTGCCGAATCGGTAGTGCCCGCAAGGATTCGGTGCCCGACCCGACCGTAAAACCTGCTGCCGATTTGATGAAGGTCTTCGGCACCGTCGGCCAGCGTGAATCCGCGCGGAAGGTCATGCTCGTAAGGGCTTAAATCTGGCTTCCACAGGCGCGGTTTGCCGGCTTGATTGTAAATCGCGGTGAACTGGCCAAAGAACGTCGGGTGGGAGCGCACCAGATGGCGTCCGAGCGTGCCAACGACTTTCTGGCCCCCCGCGAGCACGCCCATCAGTGCGATGTTTTCCACGACGCCGAGCAGGTGTGACAGCGCTTCCTGCTGGTCGCCCCGCTGCCAGTCCTCGACGCCTTCATACACCTCGCCAAGCAATTGCCCTACCGCAACACCCATCATCAGTTGGCCGAGAACCGGTACAAAGAGTCCTGCTACGGAGGCAACGCTGACACCGAGCTGGAGAAAGTCCAGCAGACGTTTGCGGCGTGCATCGTCATCAATATCGGCGGTCGGCACCGCCAGTTTGCGTGCATCAACCTGCATTTTGCCCACGTGACTTTGCACCATGAACTCGAACAACGGCACCGTGATCGGCAATGACCTGATGGATTCCAGCTCGGCGGAATCGGCAACAGCCTTGAAAAAATCTGCCTTGTCATCTTCATCAATGCTGTTGGCGAAGTAATCCTTGTAGCGCCGATCCTTCAACTTTTGCGTCAGGTACTGTTTGAACGCATTGAAACTCGGGTACTCGTACAACGCGCGCTCGGGCTCTCCCGCCATATACACCAGGCACGGTTCCTGAGGATGCGTTTCGAACGAATGGGCGCAAAACACCACGACACCCCAGACGCAGCTGTTGAAAATCTCCAGGCCTTGCATCATCAGTGTCTGGTCGTTGTAGTGCAGCGTCGCTGCCGACGCCACACCCTCGGCGTCAATCAGCCGTTGCACGGTCTGCAAACCGGCAGGTGAGATGTGATGCCTGATCGCGGCAAGGTGGGTGTCCATTTGCAACAACAGCTTTTTCATTTTCGCCATGTCGCGAATCATGGTGTTGCGTACCACGACCTTGCCGTCAGCCCCCAAAAGACCGAAGACCTGCTGAAAATGCGCCTGGTAGCGTTTGCCAAGGTCCAGCTCTCGGCATAGTCCGGCAAAGGCCGCCACGGTCAAACCGCTGACGCCAGCCGTGGCGCTGTGCACGACAACCTGACCGCCGACAGGAAAATCACCTGTGGCTTCCTCAGCGGTGAAGTTCTGCATTGCCGCTTGTAACAGTGTCTGCGTGGCAGCCGGAAAGGTTTGTACGCCGTTTTCGTCCGTCGATAGGGGCTCGCAACCGCAATCGGCACCCGGCAAGCTCAGGAAATCTTTTTCTACGTCGAAATTCACTGGCCACTTGTGGCGCAGCGCGAGGTTCAGCTCATCGATACAAAAGGTGTGCAACGGCTTGAGCGTGTCCAGCTCCCTCTGGACTGTCAGTTGAATGGCGTGCAACTCCCGGGTGGTTCGATCAATCGCCGCGAGTTGGATGGCTGAACATTTCAGCAAAAAAGCAGGCAGGCTTTTTTGCAAGGCTTCGGCGCTGTCGAGATCGCCAGTGGCGTCAAGCAACGTGTTCAAAGTCAAATCCGGAGACTGCGTTTTTATTTCTGTGGTCGGCATCTGCAATAGTCCTTTATTGCGAGGTTCGAACGTCGACCATATCAACACCGAGGAAGAATAAAAAACCTAAAAAAACGCCTGAAATCCAGCTGATTCAACAGTTTTTTGCACCGATAAAATATCTATATACCGCCATTCGATTTCAATCAGCTGTTAAGTGAGATGAGGCAAGTCGCGTCATTGCGCAGGGTCGAATCCACGCGCTTATAACTCATCGTTCTAAAACTCCCACCACCGCACCGGGTCAGTTTCTGAGTACCGGCCATTTGGCCGCTGAAGAAACACCCTCCCCAACGGAAAAACCGGTAAGGACTTTATGTGCGGATTAGCTGGCGAGTTACGTTTTGATCAACAACCTGCAGACCTTGCAGCCATCGAGCGAATCACCCATCACCTGGCGCCTCGCGGCCCTGATGCGTGGGGCTTCCATGCCCAAGGGCCGATTGCCCTGGGCCATCGTCGCCTGAAAATCATGGACCTGTCGGACGGCTCGGCGCAGCCGATGATCGACAGTCAACTCGGCCTGTCGCTGGCCTTCAACGGCGCGATCTACAATTTTCCGGAATTGCGCGCTGAGCTCGAAGCGCTGGGTTATGCCTTCTATTCCGGTGGCGACACCGAAGTGCTGCTCAAGGGCTACCACGCCTGGGGCGAAGCGCTGCTGCCGAAACTCAACGGCATGTTCGCGTTTGCCATTTGGGAGCGCGACGCCAAGCGCCTGTTCATCGCCCGTGACCGTCTCGGCGTGAAGCCGCTGTACCTGTCGCGCACCGGCCAGCGTTTGCGTTTTGCCTCGGCCCTGCCGGCGCTGCTCAAGGGCGGCGACATCAACCCGATTCTCGATCCGGTGGCGCTTAATCACTACCTGAATTTCCATGCCGTGGTCCCTGCGCCACGCACCCTGCTGGCTGGCGTTGAAAAGCTGCCACCAGCGACCTGGATGCGTGTTGAAGCCGACGGCACCACCGAGCAGAAAACCTGGTGGACGCTGCCTTACGGCCCACACGACGACGAGAAAAATTTGACGCTGGAAGACTGGGTCGACCGCGTGCTCGACAGCACTCGCGAAGCGGTAGCGATTCGTCAACGTGCCGCCGTCGATGTCGGCGTGCTGCTGTCCGGCGGTGTCGATTCGAGCATGTTGGTCGGTCTGTTGCGTGAAGTCGGCGTTGAGAATCTGTCGACCTTTTCCATCGGCTTCCAGGATGCCGGCGGCGAGCGCGGCGACGAGTTCCAGTATTCCGATCTGATCGCCAAGCACTACGGCACGCAGCACCATCAACTGCGCATCGACGAGAAAGAGATCATCGAGCAACTGCCCGCCGCGTTCCGCGCGATGAGCGAACCGATGGTCAGCCATGACTGCATCGCGTTCTATCTGCTGTCGCGCGAAGTGGCCAAGCACTGCAAGGTGGTACAGAGTGGCCAGGGCGCGGACGAGCTGTTCGCCGGTTATCACTGGTACCCGCAAGTCGATGGCGCGGCCGATCCTTATGCGGCCTATCGCAACGCGTTCTTCGACCGCAGCTACGACGATTATGCCGCCACCGTACAACCGAAATGGCTGACTGCAAATGACGCCGCCGGCGACTTCGTCAAAGAACATTTCGCACAGCCCGGCGCTGATGCGGCAGTCGACAAAGCCTTGCGTCTGGACAGCACGGTGATGCTGGTCGACGATCCGGTCAAACGCGTCGACAACATGACCATGGCCTGGGGCCTGGAAGCACGAACGCCGTTTCTCGACTATCGACTGGTTGAACTGTCGGCCCGTGTCCCAGGCAAATTCAAGCTGCCCGATGGCGGCAAGCAGGTGCTGAAAGAAGCCGCGCGCCGGGTCATTCCAAGTGAAGTGATCGACCGTAAAAAAGGCTACTTCCCGGTGCCTGGCCTCAAGCATTTGCAAGGCGACACGCTGAACTGGGTGCGCGAACTGCTGCTCGATCCGAGTCAGGATCGCGGCCTGTTCAACCCGGCCATGCTCGACAAACTGCTGACTGATCCGCAAGGCCAACTGACGCCATTGCGCGGCTCGAAACTGTGGCAACTGGCGGCCCTGAACCTGTGGCTCAGTGAACAAGGAATCTGATCGATGAAACCCCACGCCACGGCCATCAACCAACGCCTGATTCGCGGTCAGACACCGTCCTACGAACGCTTGCAGGCACGGCTGGCCGAAGATGGCAGCACCCTGGCGGCCGACCCCATTGCAGTGCATTGCGGCTGGGGCCGGTTGCTGATCGGCCACACCTTTCCCGACCCGGCATCGCTGGCTCGCGAGTTGCTCAATGAGCAACCCGGCGAGCGCGACATTGCCTTGTACGTCGCCGCGCCGCAGCAGATTCTCGGCCTGGAACCGACGCAGCTGTTTCTCGACCCATCCGACACGCTGCGCCTGTGGTTCAGCGATTATCGCCAGGCCACTCGCGTGTTCCGCGGCTTCCGTATCCGCCGTGCGCAGAGCGAGGCGGACTGGCAGGCGATCAACCTGCTGTATTCGGCACGCGGCATGTTGCCGATCGATGCCACGCTGCTCACCCCGCACCATCAGGGCGGCCCGGTGTATTGGCTGGCGGAGGATGAGGACAGCGGCGCGGTGATTGGCAGCGTCATGGGCCTGAACCATCACAAGGCGTTCAACGACCCGGAAAACGGCAGCAGCCTGTGGTGCCTGGCGGTTGATCCGCAATGCTCGCGGCCGGGTGTTGGCGAAGTGCTGGTGCGACATCTGATCGAGCACTTCATGAGTCGCGGTTTGAGCTATCTGGATCTATCGGTGTTGCACGACAACCGTCAGGCAAAAAGCCTCTACGCCAAGCTCGGTTTCCGCAACCTGTCGACCTTCGCGATCAAGCGCAAGAACGGTATCAACCAGCCGCTGTTTCTTGGCCCCGGCCCGGAGGCGCAGTTCAATCCGTACGCGCGGATCATCGTTGAAGAAGCGCATCGGCGCGGCATTGATGTGCAGGTCGACGATGCCGATGCCGGGTTGTTCACCCTCAGCCATGGCGGCCGTCGCGTGCGCTGCCGCGAATCGCTGAGCGACCTGACCAGCGCGATCAGCATGAGCCTGTGTCAGGACAAAAGCCTGACGCACAAGGTGCTGAAAGCGGCCGGTCTGAATCTGCCGTCTCAGCAATTGGCGGGCAATGCCGACGACAATCTGGCCTTTCTCGATGAGCATCAACGGGTGGTGGTCAAGCCGCTCGACGGTGAACAGGGCCAGGGCGTTGCGGTGGATCTGCAGACCATCGAAGAGCTGCAGCAGGCCATCGAAGCGGCCAAGCAGTTCGACAGCCGCGTGCTGTTGGAGAGTTTCCACGAAGGCCTTGATCTGCGAATTCTGGTGATCGGTTTTGAAGTGGTCGCGGCGGCGATTCGCAAACCGGCGGAAGTGGTCGGCGATGGTCAGCATTCGATCGGTGCGTTGATCGAGGCGCAAAGTCGGCGTCGCCAGGCGGCCACCAGTGGCGAGAGCAAGATTCCGCTGGATCACGAAACCCAGCGCACCTTGCATGCCGCCGGGTATGACTACAGCAGTGTTTTGCCGGCCGGCGAGCATCTGTTCGTGCGGCGTACGGCGAATCTGCACACCGGCGGCACGCTGGAAGACGTCACGGCGATTCTGCATCCGACACTGGTCGACGCGGCGGTGCGTGCGGCGCGCGCGCTGGACATTCCGATGGTCGGGCTCGACTTGATGGTGCCAGCGGCGGATCAGCCGGAGTACGTGTTTATCGAGGCCAACGAACGCGCCGGGCTGGCCAACCATGAGCCGCAGCCGACGGCGGAGCGGTTTGTCGATTTGTTGTTTCCACACAGCCAGCCGGCCATTTAACCCCTTCCTGATCGTTCCCACGCTCTGCGTGGGAACGCCTCACCGGACGCTCCGCGTCCATTTGGGACGCAGAGCGTCCCGGGCTGCATTCCCACGCAGAGCGTG